>NZ_UPZP01000012.1 GCF_900538805.1 uncultured Dialister sp. | reverse complement strand
ATTTCATTCTTGTATTTTTATTCAATGCAAGGAATCAGTCGACGCGAATAGCGAGCTATTTAAGGAGACTGATGACGAAGCATTGGATAAAAATACATATGAAATTCGATTCTGCGAATTAATCAGTGCTTCCTTAACATTCCCCGGAAACCTGTTTTTCCAGCACAAAAAACTTCCCAAAATCCCAGGGCCCACGGGCAAAGGGCTAAGGAGCTTCATGAGCCTGCTCCTTATGGGATTTCAGGAAGTTTTTGATTTTTTGTTCAGCCGGCCGGCGAGGGACGAATCATATCAGAAACCCTGTGCCTCCCTGTCTTCCATGGATGCGCGCCGACAGGGTTTGACGGCAGAGGTCTTTTGATCTTTCGTTCCCTCTGTTCATATAGTCACCATGATAGGAAGAAATTTCATTTTCCCTTCCCGCCGCTCACCATCCTATCCCCCATTTGACACCTCCGGTCTCCTATGCTATAGTTAGACGTAATTACAGACATGCAATGAAGAGAAGAGTAAGCAGATGATAGGGCCAAAGAGAGCTCCCGGTGGTGAGAAGGGAGTGCCGAAGAGCTGCTGAAGATGGACTCCGAGCAGGGAAGGCCGAATGATGAGGCATCCCGGGTGCGCCCGATACAGCGCTCAAGTATCAAGGCCTTCGGGCCGGCGTACCTATAGAGGTTCATGCAGCAATGCATGGATGAAATTGGGTGGTAACACGAGTCTTTCGTCCCTTTCAGGGATGGAAGACTTTTTTGTTTAAAGGAGGTTTTATGCCTTTCTATAATGGAACTTTATTTGAGATAGACCGGAAGGAAATGCTCCGCTATGCAGGCATGAATCCCAAAGGAAAGAATTTCCCTGAGGAGGCAGTACAGAGTGCCATTGAGGAAGCGCTGGCGCTGGCAGAGCCAAAGGGCATCTGGCAGGTGATTCCCTATTCTCCTTTAGAAGGGCGGATTGAAGGAAATCCGCCGCTGGTGCTTTCCGGAAACAGCATCCGCCGCCATCTTTCCAATTCCTGGTCCGTAGCCATTCTGGCAGTGACGGTGGACGATGAAATCGAAAAGGCATCGGATGATGCCTTCAAGTCGGGGGACTATGTGCAGGGCCTTCTTCTGGACGCAGCGGCCACCACCGCCACGGAGCACCTGGCAGACCAGGTGGACCGGCTCATACAGAAAGAAGCGGAAAAGGATGGGCAGAAAACGGTATGGCGTTTTTCTCCAGGCTACGGGGACTGGCCCATTACCCAGCAGAAAGATTTCTGCCGCCTCATCGAAGCGGATAAAATAGGCATCCATGTCACGGACCACTCCATGCTTTTCCCCAGGAAATCGGTTTCCGCCATCATCGGCATTTCCCAGTGCAGCCAGCGCCCGGCGCCGGCCAAATGCCGCACCTGTTCCCTCCTCTCCTGCCCCTTTAGGCATTGAGGAGAATGGGAGATTTGAGATTTGAGAATTGAGTTTTGAGATTTGAGGGGCGCAGCGACAGTTGGCTTTTCTATCATAAGTGGCAGAGCACCATAGTGGCAGGAGATTTGGGGGCTCCGCTCGAAATGACGGGGAAGAGAGATTTGATGTTTGAGACAATCAGCCGACAGACTTCTATCCTCTAACGTCCATCTTCTATTAACCCACTAGTCCACTAGTACACTAGCCCACCAGCTCACTAGTACACTAAACAACAACATTTCACAGCAAAGGAGAACCTTATGATACTTTTTGACGGCGGCATGGGCACCATGCTGCAGAGATTCGGTCTTGAGGCAGGAAGCTGCCCCGATTACTACAATATTTCCCATCCCGATGTGGTGCAGCAGATTCACAAGGCCTATATGGAAGCGGGAAGTCAGTTCATCACCACCAATACCTTCGGTTCCTCTCCCATCAAACTTTCCGACTACGACCTGTCGGACAAAGTGGAGGAAATCGCACAGGCAGCGGTCCGGAATGTACGGGCCGCCTGCGGCGATAAGGTCAGGGTGGCCGGCGACATGGGCCCCACCGGAAAGTTCATCAAACCCATCGGCGATTTGTCCTTTGATGAAACCTGTGAAAATTACTACCGTCTGGCCAAGGCGCTTTCTGATGCCGGAGCGGACTGCCTCATTATTGAAACCATCATCGACATCCAGGAAATGAAGGCCGCCCTTATAGCAGCCAAGGAAGCGTCCAGCCTTCCCGTCATCTGCCAGATGACCTATGCCGAAGACGGCAGGACCATTCCCGGCACGGATCCCATTACCGCCACCATCCTCCTGGATGCCATGGGCGCCGACGTGATTGGCGCCAACTGCTCCGTAGGCCCCGACAAGCTGCTTGACGCAGCCCGCCAGATGGTTTCCGTCACCAATAAGCCCGTCATCATCCAGCCCAATGCAGGCATGCCTGTTTTGGAAGACGGGGAGACCCGCTTCCCCCTGGGGCCGGAAGAATTTGCGTCCTATGCGCCGGAATTTGCTAAGATCGGCGTTTCCTACCTGGGGGGATGCTGCGGTACCACCCCGGACCACATCCGGGCCCTTGGACGGGCACTGGAAAATGTACCGGTCACACCGGCGCCGAAGGTAAAGCCCTTCACCGCCCTCACTTCCCGTACAAAGACCGTATTCATCGGTGACGATTACGCCCCAGTCAAAATCGGGGAGCGCATCAACCCCACGGGCCGGAAGAAAATGAGAGAGGACATCCAGAAAGGCAGCTTCGTTTCCATAAAGAAGGAAGGGCTGGCTGAAGTAGCCGCCGGTGCGGACGTGCTGGACGTTAACATGGGTGTTCCCGGTATTGACCAGCGGGAAGCCATGGAAACAGTCATTTCCCAGCTTTCCATGCTCTGCCCGGTACCCCTTTCCATTGACAGCACGGATCCGGATGTGCTGGAAAGAGCGCTGAAAATGTATCCCGGACGCCCCCTTATCAACTCCGTCAACGGCGCTGATGATGAAATTCTGGAAAAGGTGCTGAAGCTGGCAAAGACCTACGGCGCCGCGGTGCTCTGCCTGCCCCTGGAAAAGGGAAATCTGCCTAAAACCGCCGATGAACGTGTCCGCATTGCCGGCGCCATCATCGAAAAGGCGCTGTCCGCCGGACTTCGGAAAGAGGACCTCCTGCTTGACCCCCTGGTGCTTACCATCGGTTCCTCCGATGCCGGCGCCAGGGAGACGCTGAAAACCATTTCCTTATATAAGAAGGAATTCGGCCTCCCCTGCGTCATGGGCACCAGCAATGTTTCCTTCGGCCTCCCTGCCCGTCCCCGGATTAATGCGGCCTTCCTCACCATGGCCTTTGCCTGCGGCATGAATGCCCCCATTATCAACCCCCTGGACAAGGGCATCCAGGACGCCTTCATCAATGCCAAACTTCTTCTGGGCTTTGACCCCGGCGCCCAGGCTTTCATCAAGGCCGCTGCCATTTCCGAAGAGCCGAAAGAGGACAAAGCGGTGACCAAAGACCTGCCACCGCTGGAACAAATCAAAGCAGCCGTAAAGAACGGGGAAAAGGAAGAATCGGCATCCCTCATCAAGGTGCTTCTTGACAGCGGTATTTCCTCGGAAACCATTATCAAGGAAGGCCTCACCGCTGCCATGACGGAAATCGGCGACGGCTACGGCGCCGGAAAGGTGTACCTGCCCCAGGTCATGATGGCGGCGGAAGCCATGCAGGCCGCTTTCAAGGAACTGAAGAAAATTCTTCCGGAAATGAGCTCCGCCGTCAAGGGCACCCTGGTCATCGGCACCGTAAAAGGCGATATCCATGATCTTGGCAAAAACATTGTGGCCGCCCTCATGGAAAACAGCGGCTACCGGGTCATCGACCTGGGCAAGGATGTGGAGCCGGAAGCCTTCGTAGCGGCGGTAAAAGACCATCATGCAGACCTGGCAGGCCTCTGCTCCCTTATGACCACCACCCTGCCGGAAATGGAGCATACCGTGAAAGCATTAAAAAAAGAAACCCCCGGCGTCCATATCCTGGTAGGCGGCGCCGTAGTCACCCAGGACTATGCCAGCCGCATCGGTGCACCGGATTATTGTAAAGACGGCATTGCTGCCGTAAAGATTGCAGACAAACTGACGGGAAAAGAGGAATGATTCATGAGAACATTAAAAGAAAAGCATAACCGGCATATATTTACCATCACCACCGAACTGGATCCCCCCAAAAGCGCCTCCCCTGCCGTAACAGAAGCACAGGTGGTCAAAGTGGCTCCCTATGTGGATTCCGTGAACATCGCGGACTGCCCCATGGCCAAAATGCGCATGAGCCCCATCGCCCTGTCCTCCATTATCCAGAGCCGCTATGGTGTGGAATCCATTTTCCACCTCACCTGCCGGGACAGGAACGTCATCGGCCTGCAGGCGGAACTTCTGGGCGCCTACGCCCTGGGCGTTCACAACATCCTCACCCTCACCGGAGACCCGCCATCCATCGGCGACCATCCCGACGCCAAAGGGGTCTTTGAAGTGGACTCCACCGGCCTTATCGAAATCGCCAAAGCCCTGAACGAAGGCCACGACATCACCGGCCATGCCCTGGGCGAAGCGGCGGACTTCTACATCGGCACCACCGCCAACCCCGGCGCCGATGATTTGGACAAGGAAATCCGCCGGCTGGAAGGAAAGAAAAAAGCCGGCGCCCAGTTCATCCAGACCCAGCCAATTTATGACATCAGGCAGGCGGAAGATTTCCTCGCCGCCGCCAAAGACCTTTCCCTCCCCATTCTCTTTGGCATCGTCCCCCTGAAGAGCTTCAAAATGGCCAATTACCTGAACAACAACGTGCCAGGCATCTTCATCCCGCCGGCGGTGATGAAGGCCATGGAAAAGGGAGGCAGGGAAACGGGCATTGCCCTTTCCAGAGAACTGGTACAGGCCCTGCGGGACATCCACGCCGCTGGCGCCCACCTCATGCCGGTGAACGATGTGGATGCGGTGGCGGAAATCTGCAGCACCGGTAAATAAAAAAAGCTGAGAAAAAATGAGTCAACATTTTTTCTCAGCTTTTTTATATGAAGTTTCCTGGCGGTATGCTTGACCAAAGCGTATCAGCTCTACGGGAACCTTTGTGTGAAGGGTTTCCTATTCAGCATGACACCGCTGTGTTCCATGACGGCAGGGAACTTTTTGCATATGGTTTCCTATTCGGCTTGGCACCATCGTGTTTCATCTCAATAGGAAACTGTTTGCGTATGGTTTCCTATTTGGCTTGGCGCCATTGCTGCTCATCACGGCAGGAAACTGTTCGCGAACAGTTTCCCATTCGACATGACACCATCGTGTTTCATCTCAATAGGAAACCTTTCGCCTATGGTTTCCCATCCGACATGGCGCCATTGCTGCTCATCTCGACAGGAAACTGTTTGCTAATAGTTTCCCATCCGGCTTGGCACCACTGTGTTTCATGACGACAGGAAACTTCTCGAACGGAGATTTCTCGACTCCGCTTCGCTCCGCTCGAAATGACAGCAAAGGTATAGCACCATCGCACTTCGTCTCATTTTGCACTCTTCTTTTTCTTCCTGTTGTAATACCATATACCTCCGTAAATAAGGGTGACTATGATGATGAGGATGGTGAGTCGGAAGGCGTGTTCTTCCATATTCACCACATCGTGTCCCAGCACCACTTCCAACGCCGTGGACGGCAGCTTGCCGATGAGGCAGCCCAGGGCATAGGGGCGGAAATGCATGCTGGAGAGGGCGGATATGGCGGTGACCAGGCCGTTGGGCATGTAGGGGATGGCCCGGGCTGCGGCAATGGCCTGCCAGGAATCATAGGAGTCCAGTTTCTTCAATGTCTTGCTTTTATTAATGATATTCATGGCCATGCCGCGGAAAAGGGTACGCATGACGTAGAAGGAAATCAAAACCCCCACCGTTTCCGCCATCCAGGAAATGATGGTGCCCCAGAAAAGGCCGAATATAAGGCCGTTGGCGGTGGAAATAAAGATGGACGGAAGAAATCCTACAATATTGATGACCACATCAATAAAAAAACTCATGAAAGCGGCATAAATACCAAAACTGTGGAGGTACGCAATGGTACCTCGAAGGTCTCCGTCCTTTGACAAATGGTAAATGGTGGGATAAAAGGTGGGGTCAAAGAAATGGATGGACGCCAGCACCAATATCATCAGTGCAAGTACGGAGAGACGGAATTTACGCTCCCCCTTTTCATTCCAATTTCGATATCGCATAAAAAGCCTCTATTATTATATGCACAGGATACTCAAAAGGCAGGCGAATCCACGCCGCCGATAAAGCTGAAATTCAACTTTTGAAATCTTTCCCCAAAAGAATATAAGCAGTGTTACTTCTTATATATATTAGCTGTTATTCCATAAATATATAATACCATTGTTTTAAATAATTTTAAATCCATAAATCCGTCATGCCCCATACTCCATGCAGCGGAATCATGTAAAAAAGAAAGCGGACTGTCCGAAGCCCGCTTTCTTTTTTGATTTTATTAGCAATTGATTATTTATTGCAGTCCTTTAAAATTTCTTCCGCATAGCTGCGAATGGTGTCGGCCATGTCCTTCCGGTCCACGGTTTCCGTAAACCGTTTCGGCCGCTTTTCCAGTTCACCCAGCTGTTTAGGAACAGGAATGCTCGTTTTTTCCGCAATTTCACGCAGCGTATCGTAGGGACTTTCCATTTCCTTAAGTCCCAGGGCCTTGGCTACGACGCCGGGGAATTTATAGGGATGGGCGGTGCTGATAATGACGGTGTGGGAATGGCGGGGAACCTTTCCTTCCCGACGGAGATGGTCATACACGGAATAAGCCACGGCGGTGTGGGGATCCATGAGGTAGTCATAGTTTTCATACACTTCGCTCATGGCCCGGGCCATATCCTCCGGAGAAGCCCAGCCGCCTATCATTTCCATGCCAGCCTTCGCAAAGGCTTCTTTGGAAACCTCATATTTTCCTTCTTCTTTCAGCTTATCCATGCTTTCCTTCACCTTTTCAGCCGAACCGGTGAGGTAGTAAAGGAACCGTTCAAAGTTGGAGGAAATGAGAATATCCATGGACGGCGCTTCGGTCATGTAGAAGGGACGGTTAATATCGTACACGCCGGTTTCAAAGAAATCGGCCAGCACCTTGTTTTCATTGGATGCGCAGATAAGCTCTCCGATGGGAGCTCCCATCTGTTTAGCCAGCCAGGCAGCCAGGATATTTCCAAAGTTGCCGGTAGGAACCACCACGTTGAACGTGTCGTCTTTGCCGATGGAACCGTTTTTCAAAAGTTTCAGCCAGATCCACACATAGTACACCACCTGTGGCAGAAGACGGCCGATGTTGATGGAATTGGCGCTGGAGAAAAGGACCCCCTTCTCCGCTTCTTCCTTCCGAAGGCTGCTGCCGAATACCTGCTTCAGCGTTCCCTGGGCATCATCGAAGTTGCCTTCAATGCCCACCACCTTCACATTGCTTCCCAGCTGCTTCTGCATCTGGTCCTTCTGCAGCGGGCTCACGCCGTGGGAGGGATAGAAAACCATGATATGGACGCCCGGCACATCCCGGAATCCTTCCAGCGCTGCCTTGCCCGTATCGCCGGAAGTGGCGGTAAGGATGAGGATTTCCTTGCCGTCCTTCTCCTCCTTCTTCGCATACACCAGAAGATAGGGGAAAAGGGAGAGCGCCAGGTCTTTGAAAGCACAGGTCCTGCCATGGAACATTTCCGCCATGGAAAAGGCTTGGGAAATGGTCTTCACCGGCACGATTTCCTCGGTCTCAAAGGTTCCGGTATAGGCGCTGTGGGTGAGCTTCTTCAGTTCTTCTTCCGGAATGTCGGTGAGGAAATGGGACAGCACAAAGGCAGCCATCTCCTCATAGGTCATATCTTTCAGTTCATCGGCATGAAGAAAGGGCGCCGGCAAGGATTCCGGCACATACAGGCCGCCGTCATCAGCCAGCCCCTTCACCAGCGCTTCTATGGCCGTCACCGTTTCATTACTTCTGGTACTTCTGTATTTCATAGGACACCTCCGCAAAATGATTCCCGTTTTGCATTATTTTATCATAAATAGCAGGGCGATTCTATGGGTCCGAAGGATTGACAGGGCCTGTGCCTGCGGTATGAGGGTGCTAAAGAGATTTGAGATTTGAGATTTGAGGTTTGAGGATTTAGGCGTCAGACTTCAAAAAGATCCTTCGGACCGTGAAGTTTATATGCTGCCCTTAGCAGCTGACCTTTTCCCGCCTTACTCTTAAGCTTAATGTGCATTGATAAACCTGCATTATACAACAAAAAATCCCACGAAAGTTCGTGGGATGTAAGTTCTGGTGGACCATCAGGGGTTCGAACCCCGGACACCCTGATTAAGAGTCAGGTGCTCTGCCAGCTGAGCTAATGGTCCGTTCAACGAAAATGATTATATCATTTTCTTCGTCGTCTGTCAAATCTTTTTTTATTTTATCTGGAAGATTTTTCAGATGACCGCCTTCATCGGGCAACAAAGATACTATACCATATGGCCCGTTATTTTTCAAATTAGATATTGATGAGAATCGTGGAATTCCAGCCATGCACCATTTCAATAATGAATGCCATATTTCCTTTTCAGCTCGTCAATGTCATTCCTCATGTCCCGGTCGCATTCCTCCAGGGCAGCCTTCAGGTTCGGGATCTTCTGCCGGGCCATGAATGCTTTCTTGGCGCTGGCCATTTTGTAAATATGGGCCAGTTCTTTCTTATAGGATGCCATGAACTCCTGCAGTTCTTCCTCCGTCAGCTCTTTCTCCTCCGGAGCGTCAATCATTTCGTCCTTATCCATAGGTCCTCCTTATTAAAAAATCCTTATGCCGGATGAAAGGCATAAGGATTCATTATTTCTGGTGCGTCTAGAGGGATTCGAACTCTCGACACCTGGTTCCGGAGACCAGTGCTCTATCCACTGAGCTATAGACGCCTAACAAGGAGTATTATAGCATAAAGGGCGGATAAAGGAAAGAGGTTTTTATTTTTCAACAAAAACCCGGGGAATTCTCTTCAGGTCGCAGGTGATTTCATGGGGAATGGTGCCGGCGGTCTTGGCCACTTCGTCCAGGGTGATTTCTCCTTCTCCCTGTCTGCCCATGAGGATCACTTCATCTCCCGGTTTCACGGTATCATCGACGGCCACCATGAACTGGTCCATGCAGATGCGTCCGATAATGGGGAAGCGTTTACCGCCGATGAGGACTTCGCCCTTGTTGGAGAGGCAGCGGGGATAGCCGTCGGCGTAGCCGATGGGGACGGTGGCGGTCTTCATGTCCTTTTCTGCCACATAGGTACCGCCGTAGCCGATGGCTTCGCCTTTGTGCAGGGTCTGTACATGGGTGATATGGCTCACGATGCGCATGACGTACTGGAGGTCCAGTTTATTTTCCATTTCATCGGAAGGCTGGGGTCCGTAGATGATGATGCCCGGGCGGGCCAGATTGTGCCAGCTCTTGGGAATATCGATGACACCGGCGCTGTTGGCGGAGGAAATGACGAAATCGTCGGTGACGGGCATCTGGGCAATGGCTTCATCGAAGCGGTCCAGCTGTTTCAGGGCAGCGGATTTGTCCTTGCAGTCGGCAGTGGCCATGTGGGTCCAGGTGCCATGGAGGTGAAGGTGCGGGTAAAGGGAGAGCTTCTTCAGGAAGGGCTTCACATCTTCCGGATGGGTGCCGATACGGTTCATGCCTGTATCAATAGGCATCATCACTTCCACCGTCTTTCCGGCACCCTTGGCAATATCTTCAAAAGCATCCAGATCCACCGTATCATCCACCGGAAGGGTGAGGTCATATTTCACGCCCATGAGCATGTCTTCCGGAAGGGGAAGGCCCAGCACGTAAATGGGGCAGGTGAATCCGGCGCGGCGGAGCTCCGCGCCCTCTTCTACCCTGGCCACCGCAGCAGCTGTAAAGCCTTCTTCCAGGGCAATGCGGAGCGTTTCTACGGCGCCATGGCCATAGGCATTGGCTTTAACCACAGCCAGTACATTCACCTCTTTAGGCAGGTGCTGACGGATAGTTCTCAGATTGTGACGAAGTGCATTCAGATTGATTTCCATGTAAGAAACAGGCATAACAAAATCTCCCTCCAATAAAAAAGTCATCGCAGCTACACCACGGGTTTTCCCCGTCAAAGGAAGCCGCGATGCTTCGTATTCCTTGTGAAATTGTATTCCAAAGGGTTATCCCTATCATAATCCAACGGGAGGAAAAAGAAAAGAGGAAATCAAAGAAATTATAAATGGGGCTGTGAAGAAATGGTTGAGTCTCTATCAGATAGTTAGACAATCTGGCGGCAGACGCCTAATCGTTATTTTGCAAGGAACAAATTGACACAAACACTTGCTCCGCTTCATTGTCATTTCGACCGTAGCGCAGCGGAGCGGAGTGGAGTGGAGAAATCTCACGCCAAAATGAGACAAGCCACACTGTGACGGGAGATCTCTCGACTCAGAGTCTCAATAGAGCCAAATACTTTTGCCCTCATATCGGCATGCAGCTCCGCTCGAGATGACGATTCGGAGAACACCTTACTGTCATTTTGAGAATTTTTTGAATCTATAGGCGAAGCGCAAAATGGGGCTGTGAAGAAATGATTTATATTTTTCCACAGCCCCATCATTTCCTATTCTTTTTCTATTCATCCCGCAGGAACTGCTCAAACACGTAGTTTCCCAGGGCTGCGCCATGATAGGTAAGGAACAGGCAGCCCCCCTCTTCTTTGATAAGCTTCTGTTTCTTAAGCAGATCCACCTGCTTTTCATACCAGAAGGCCAGGGGGTGACCGTAGCGGTTTTGGAAATCCTCCAGCGGAATGCCTTCCTTCATACGGAGATGCAGGAAACAGTATTCCTCCATTTCATCTTTGACGGACAAAGACTCCACCTCATCCGGCGGCTTTTCGCCGGTTAGAAGTTCCTTCTCATACAGCCTGACTCCCGGATGAACGGTGAAACGCTTTCTCCCGATGCGGGACGAAGCTGCCGGTCCCAGGCCCAGGTAATCGGAAAGCTCCCAGTACTTCCTGTTATGCCGGGAGCGGAACCCCTTCCGGGCAAAACTGGATATTTCATACCGTTCAAAGCCGTAATGAGGCAGGATGCGGCACATGTCCTGGTACATGGCCCAGCTCTCTTCTTCCGTGGGCCTTAAAAGCTTTCCCCTTTCCGCCAGCTGGGCAAAACGGGTGCCCTCTTCCAGGATGAGACTGTACACGGAAACATGGGTAATGGGCAGGTGCACCGCCCAGAGAAGGGATTTCCTGAAATCCTCCACACTCTGGCCGGGAAGTTCATACATGAGGTCGATACTGATATTATGAAATCCCAAAGCATAGGCCCTCTTCACTGCCTTCTCCGCTTCAGAGGCCCTGTGGAGGCGTCCGATTTTACGAAGGAGCCGGTCGTCGTGGCTTTGGACGCCCACAGAAATCCGGTTGATTCCAAGGGAAAGGGCATGGCGGAGATAGGAGTCCGTCATGTCACAGGGATTCATTTCCATGGTGATTTCCGGATTTTCGGAAATATGGAAATACTGCCGTACCTTTTCCATGAGTTCCGTGAGCTGGTCCTCCGTAAGGGAGGAAGGCGTGCCGCCGCCAAGGTAGATGGTGTCCACGAGGCGGTCCTTGAAATCAGGACTTCTCATTTCCATTTCCCTTTCCAGGGCTTTCAGAAATCGGTCATCGGGCTTTGTGCCAATGGAATAGAAGCCGCAGTAGGCACAGCGGCTTCTACAAAAGGGGATATGAATATAGAGTCCCAGGTCAGTCATCTTTCAGGACCGCCATGAACGCTTCCTGCGGGATTTCCACGCTGCCCACCTGCTTCATGCGCTTCTTCCCTTCCTTCTGCTTTTCCAGGAGCTTCTTCTTACGGGTCACGTCGCCGCCGTAGCACTTGGCCAGCACGTCCTTCTTATAGGCCTTAATGGTTTCCCGGGCAATGATTTTGCTTCCGATGGCAGCCTGGATGGGCACTTCAAACTGCTGGCGGGGGATAATATCCTTCAGCTTCAGCGCCAGCGCCCGGCCCCGGGCAGGGGCATTGCTCCTATGGACGATGATGGACAGGGCATCCACCAGGTCCCCGTTCAGGAGGATATCCAGCTTCACGGCGTCGGTCTTCTGGTAGCCGTCCAGCTGGTAGTCCAAAGATGCATAGCCCTTGGTGCAGGATTTCAGCTTGTCAAAGAAATCGAAAATGATTTCAGAAAGAGGAATCTTGTAGGAAAGATCCACCCTGGTTTCATCCAGGTATTCCATGGTCTGGAAAACGCCGCGCCGGTTCTGCACCAGTTCCATCACGTTCCCCACCATGTCCGAGGGCACCAGAATGTCCACCTTCGCCACCGGCTCTTCAATGTGTTCGATTTTTGTCATAGGCGGCAGTTCTGCCGGATTGTCCACGGGCACCATGGTGCCGTCGGTTTTGAATACATGGTAAATGACGGAAGGCGCCGTGGTGATGAGTTTCAGGTGGTATTCCCTTTCCAGCCTTTCCTGCACCACATCCATGTGGAGAAGGCCAAGGAAGCCGCAGCGGAAACCGAAACCCAGGGCCTGGGACGTTTCCGGCACAAATTCCAGCGCCGCATCGTTGAGCTTAAGTTTTTCCAATGCTTCCTTCAGATTGTCATAATCCTTGCTTTCGATGGGATAGAGTCCGCAGAAAACCATGGGGAGCGCCTTTCGATACCCCGGCAGCGCTTCGGCGGCGCCGTTTTCGGCGGTGGTAATGGTATCCCCCACTTCGCAGTCCTGTACATTCTTAATGCTGGCTGCCACATAGCCCACGGAGCCGCAGGTCAGGACGTCGCAGGCCTTGGGGAAGGGGGAGAAATAGCCCACCTCCGTCACCGTGTACACCTTGCCGGAGGCCATCATGCGGATATTCATGCCCGGTTTAATTTCCCCGTCCATAACGCGCACATAGGCAATGGCACCCTTGTAGGAATCGAAAATGGAATCAAAAATCAAACAGCGCAGCGGCTTTTTCGTATTGTCCGGAGGAGGCGGCACCTGCTCCACAATCCGCTTCAGCACCTCTTCCACATTTTCGCCGGTTTTGGCGGAAACGGGAATGGCATCGGACATGTCAAGGCCGATGATGTTTTCCACTTCCTTCTTCACCCGGTCGATGTCCGCGCTGGGAAGGTCGATTTTATTGATGACCGGAATGATTTCCAGGTTATGGTCCAAAGCCAGGTACACATTGGCCAGAGTCTGGGCCTGCACCCCCTGGGTGGCATCAATGATAAGGATAGCCCCTTCGCAGGCGGAAAGGCTGCGGGATACTTCATAATTAAAATCCACATGGCCTGGGGTGTCGATCAGGTTCAGTTCATAGGTATCGCCGTCTTCATACTTGTACATGAGCCGCACGGACTGCTCCTTAATGGTGATGCCTCTTTCCCTCTCCAGATCCATGGTGTCCAGAATCTGGGCCTCCATGTCCCTCTTCTGCACCGTACCGGTAAGTTCGATAAGCCTATCCGCCAGGGTGGACTTGCCGTGGTCGATATGGGCAATAATTGAAAAATTCCTGATGTGTTCTGTATCCATAATGACTCCTGTAAATAAAGAATGGTCTGTTTGCTATAGTCAATCTATATTTTACTATAAAAGAAATATTTCATCTACGAAAAGAGTTTTTTCTGAAAAGTTTCCTGTCCCACATGGGACATAGGTGTTTCATTACGACAGGAAACTGTTCGCAAATGGTTTCCTGTCCGACATGGGGCAGAGGTGTTTCATAGCGACAGGAAACCATTCGCAAATGGTTTCCTATCCGACATGGAGCAGAGGTATTTCATAGCGACAGGAAACCATTCGCAAATGGTTTCCTATCCGGCATGGGACAGAGGTGTTTCATAGCAGCAGGAAACCTTTCGCCCTGTGTCACTTCCCCCTCCTTTTTCTTCCCATAAGTCCCGGCGCCGCTATGGCCAGGATGACGAAAAGGATGCCCAGGGCCTGGAGGAAATCGAAGTGCACGTTGAAGAGGAAGAGGGAGGCAACTACCGACACCGCCGGCTCCACGGTGGCGGTGACGGAGGCCTGGGCTTCACTCAGGTAATGGAGGCCTGCGTTGTAGCAGGTGAAGGCCACCACCGTGCCGCAGATGACGATCCAGAAGGAATCGAAGAGCACGCCCCCTGCCAAAAAGCCGGAGTAATCGGTGACGGGGTCTATGAGCCAGGCCGACAGGGCGCCGGTAAACATGCCGATGGCCAGGATGAAGGAATTGTCCATGACCAGCATCAGGTGCTTGGGATACACGGCACAGACCGCAAAGAATACGGCCGACACCAGTCCCAGATAGACGCACTTAGCCGGCACGGATATACGATGGATATCACCTCCGGTAACAAGGAGGAATACACCTGCTATGGCCAGCACCACCGCCAGCAGTTCACCCCGGGCAGGAAATTTTCTATTTCTGAGGGATACCCAGAGAATCACCATGGCCGGACAGGTATACTGGATCACTGTGGCAGCGGCTGCATTTCCTGCCGCAATGGAGGCAAAGTAGGTATAATGCATGAACATGAGACCCACAATACCATAGAATACAAGCTCCAGAAGAAGCACCGGTTTCTGTCGTATGGCCTTTATGCCCGGCTTCCACTGCCCCTTCATCATGGATACCAGGAACATGATGATGCCTGCTGAGGACATGCGGAACACGGTGAGGTCCATGGCATCAAGGCTGCTCTTCCTCAAGAAATCCTGCGCCGCCAGTCCCGTTCCTGCCCACATGGTGCCGGCAATCAAAACCATGATGACCGCAAAGAGTTTCATCCCTGTCCCCTCTTTCCATTTCCGGGTACACAAAAACCCGCCGAATTGGCGGGTTATAAAATCTGGTGGGACTATTTGGATTCGAACCAAAGACCTCTTCGATGTCAACGAAGCGCTCTGACCAACTGAGCTATAACCCCGGATACTGAGGTCATTATATCATGGGACGGGAAGAAAAAGCAAATGGGATAAGGGGGCCGCTCTGCGGCCCCGGGTTCAAAAGGGTTGTGTAGAAAGGTTCTTAAGATTGATGGGCCTACGGCCCAAGGGTTCTTAAGTTTGACGGGCCTTTGGCCCGAGGGTTAAGGTATCGCCGCCTTTGGCGGCGATGAGTATATAGCCAGCGTTACAGTATTTACATTTGTGTCTCCAGTGCTGCATGACGAAGTGCCAAAGCCTTCTTCCTTTGGAAGAAGGTGGCCCCTAAAGGGGAAACGACTCACTACATTTTGTGCGTCGCTTTGCTCCTACAAAATGTGTTCGCTGTGCACGCCGCAGGCGACGGATGATAGCGGATTTTCTATGAAAATCCGCGGCCCCGCCGGGGCCTAATGTGAGCAAATAGTATTCCTGCGTAATTTCGGTGTTCCTCAGCCCTATCGCCCAGCTCCTTTCTGAGAAAGGAGCCTGACGATTCGGCATGTACCGCAGTGCCTCCTTCACAAAAAATAGACTTTGCGAATCAATCAGTGCTTCCTTAGCAGTCGGCAAAATTGATATAATATTTCCTGATAAGGAGACTTCATATGAAAAAAGATAAGAATAAAATAAAATCTCTTCCTCCCTTTACTGCTGCCCTGCTGGCGGAGGCGGGGAAGGGACGCTTTGATTTCGATACTCCCGGGCACCACAGCGGACGCTTTTTTAATCTCACCGAGGAGGGCCGGATTTTTACCGGCGCTTTGGGAAAGGCCATGTTCCGGGCGGATATTTCCGATTCTTCTTCCGCCATCGGCGACCCGTCGTCCCACGAAGGAGTTTCAGGGGAGGCGGAGCGCCTGGCCGCTTCGGTGTGGGGAAGTGATGACTGTTTCTTTGTGCTGGGCGGCACGTCCACATCCAACCGGATCTGTGCCAATGCCCTTCTTTCCCCCGGGGACCTGGTGCTTTTTGACAGGAACAACCATAAGTCCACCTGGCAGGGGGCACTGCTTCAGGCAGGGGCGCTGCCGGTGTATCTTTCGTCCTGCCGCAATGATTCCGGCGTCATCGGGCCCATTCTGCCAAAGTCCCTGGAAGAGGATCATCTGCGGGAGGAAATCCGCAAGGTCCGTCCGGAGCTTTCCGAAAAGGAGCGGCCCTTCCGGCTGGCATGCCTGCAGATATGCACCTACGACGGCCTTTTTTCCAATGTGCGGCAGGTCCTTGAGAAAATCGGCCACCTGTGCGAATACATCCTCTTTGACGATGCCTGGGGAGGCTATGAAAATTTCATTCCCCTCCTGAAGGATGCCGCAGTCCTTACTTTTTCGCTGCCGGAAGAGGCGCCGGGTATTCTTGTGACCCAGTCTGTGCACAAGCAGCTCGCCGGTTTTTCCATGACTTCCCAGATTCATAAAAAGGACAGCCACATCAGGAATAAACCCTATTATCTTCCCTATGATGTGCTGAATGACACCTTCCTTATGCATATTTCCACGTCCCCCTACTATCCCCTCCTGGCGGGGCTGGAAATGAACGCTTTCATCCATGAGAAACGGGGCGGAGCCCTTTGGAAGGAGACCTTCCGCTCCGCCGTCCGTCTGAAGAAGGCCATTTTGAAGGAAACCAGCCTCTTTCCGCCTTTCCTGCCGCCTCTGGTGCATGGAAGGAAATGGGAATCGGAGAAGACGCCTTCCATCATGGAAGATGCTGCCTTCTTCTCCCTGTCCCCTGAGGAATCGTGGCACGGCTTTGACGGCCCTGCCGCCGCCTCCTCTCTGCTGGATCCCTGTAAGGTCCTCCTCACCACCGGCAGCTTTTCGGAAAAGCGGGAGCATTCCATTCCGGCGCCCCTTCTTTCGGCCTATCTGGAAAGCCGGGGGATTACTCCGGAGAAATCCGATTTCTACACCCTCCTCTTTCTGGTGGAACCGGGGGACAGCCGGAAGAAACACAAATATCTTCTCCGCTGCCTCAAGGAGTTTGAAAAGGCCTATTTCCAAAACATTCCTATGGAGCGCTTCATGCCCTCCATCAAAACTCTTCCCGGCGAAGGGCTCAGGGATTTCTGCCGCCGTTTCCATGATTTCATCTTCTCCCATCACGCCGGGGAGCTGCAGCAGTGCCTTTTCAGGGAGGAGGATTTCCCGCCCCGCGGTCTTTCCCCCAGAGAGGCCCATGTCCGTTTCATCAGGGGAGAGAGGAAAAAGCTGCCCCTGGAGGAAGCGAAGGGCCACATTTCCCTGGAAAATATCCTTCCCTACCCGCCGGGCATCTGCGCCCTTGCCGCCGGTGAGGCGTGGACGGAGAAGGTGCTTTCCTACTTCCTCTTCCTGGAGGCCTGCGGCAGGGAATTCCCCGATTTCATGCCTGAAATCATCGGCGTCCACCACGATGAGAAGGGGCGGCCCTATGTGTGGGTTTACCCGGATAAGCACTGATGCATTCATAGAGTCTCCCTTCATAAGAAGGAACGCGGCCATGATTGAAGCAATGCTTACCCCGAGTAAAAAATTTCACCTATCCCCTTGACAAAAAGCGCTGCAGGATATAATCTTCTAATCAAGAAACCGTTGAAGCGGAGATCAAAGCAGGAAATGCACCCAAAGAGAGTCCTACCCGGTGAGAATGGATGGAAAGGCAGCCTGCCAAATGGACCGCTGAGGGTGCGGCGAAATGGATGACAGAGTATACCGCAACGCAGGGCACGCGTTAGCTGCCGGAGATATGTTGGTATCTCGCAAAGAGCACGATATCGTGAAACAAGGTGGCACCGCGGATTGAATCCGTCCTTGGCAGAGTTATTCCTGCCATGGACGGATTTTTTTACGTCCAGGCAGATAAGGAAGCACCAATTCATTCATAAAGTCTGCTTTTAAAAGAATTCACAGCTAGGGAAGCACTGATTAATTCGCAGAATCGAATTTCATAAGTATTTTTATCCAATGCTATGTCATAAGTCTCCTTAAATAGCTCGCTATTCGCGTCGACTCATTCCTTGCATTGAATAAAAATACAAGAATGAAATCCGATAACGATTTAATCAGCGCTTCCCTAGCGAATGAATCGGCCCTTCCATAAGGAGGTCATTATGTATCCAACATTAGAGGAAGTCAAAGCAATCAGCAAATCCGGTGATTACAGAAGAATTCCCGTCTGCCGCGAAATCATGGCGGACCGTTTCACCACCATCGAAGTCATGCGGACCCTCCGCGCCGCCAGCCATCACTGCTTCATGCTGGAAAGCGCGGAAAATAACCAGCCCTGGAGCCGCTACTCCTTTCTGGGTTATGATCCCACCCTGGAGCTCACCTGCCTGAACGGCCATCTCACCATCACCAAAGGCGCAGAGGGAGAGCATCCGGAAATCATCCGGAAAGAAGTCACCCATCCCGGCGAAGAAATCCGAAAAATCCTTGCCGCCTGCAAGAGCCCGAAACTGGAAGGCCTTCCGCCCTTCACCGGGGGCCTGGTGGGCTATTTCTCCTACGACTACATCAAGTACGCAGAGCCCACCCTGAAGCTCCGTCACGAGGACAACGCCGATTTCAACGATGTGGACCTCATGCTCTTCGACAAGCTGGTGATCTTCGACGCCTACAAGCAGAAAATCATCCTGGTGGCCGGCGTTTCCACTAAAGATATGGACGCCTCCTACGCCAGGGCAGAAGAAGAGCTTACGGCCATGGAGGACCTGCTGAAAAGCGGCGCCAAGGCGGTATTCAAGCCCCTCCATCTGGAAGAAGAACTCAAGCCGGCCCATTCCATGGAAGAATACAGCGCCATGGTGGAAAACGCACGGCACCACATTTACGAAGGCGACATTTTCCAGGTGGTTCTCTCCAACCCATTGACCGCCAGAGCCACCGGCTCCATGTTTGATGTATACCGCCTGCTCCGCATGGAAAATCCCTCGCCCTATATGTTCTATTTCACCAGCGACCACGTGGAAATCGCCGGCGCTTCCCCGGAAACCCTGGGCAAACTGGAAAACGGCATCCTCCACACCTACCCCCTGGCCGGCACAAGGCCAAGGGGCAAAACGGAAGAAGAAGACCGGGCGCTGGAAAAGGAACTCCTCTCCAACGAAAAGGAGCTGGCAGAGCATAACATGCTGGTGGACCTGGGGCGCAACGACCTGGGCAAGGTAAGCCGCATCGGTTCCGTGAAGGTAGAAAAATACCTGAATATCCTCCGTTTCTCCCACGTCATGCACATCGGCTCCACCGTGGAAGGCGCCCTTGCCCCGGGCAAAGACGCGGTGGACGTCATCGACGCCGTCCTCCCCGCCGGCACCCTCTCCGGCGCCCCCAAGCTTCGGGCCTGCGAAATCATTGAAGAAGAGGAATCAAGGAAGCGCGGCATCTACGGCGGCGCCATCGGCTACCTTGATTTCTCGGGAAATATGGACACCTGCATCGGCATCCGCCTGGCCTACAAGAAAAACGGAATCGTCTGCGTCCAGTCCGGTGCCGGCATCGTAGCTGACAGCGTGCCGGAAAACGAATACCACGAATGCATCAACAAGGCCAAAGCCGTAGTCAACGCCATTCACCTGGCAGAAGGAGGACTGGACAAATGATTATTCTCATCGACAACTATGACAGCTTTTCATACAATCTCTACCAGCTGGCCGGGAGCCTCTACCCCGACATCAAAGTCATCCGGAACGACGCCTTGAGCGTGGAAGAACTGGAAGAAATGAAACCGGATGCCCTCCTCATCTCCCCGGGCCCCGGACGGCCGGAAGACGCAGGCATCTGCATCGACGCCATCCGCCACTTCGGCCCCACCCTCCCCATCCTGGGAGTATGCCTGGGCCACCAGGCCATCTGCAAATGCTACGGCGCCACCGTCTCCTACGCCAAAGAACTGGTCCACGGCAAAGCTTACGACGTGGACCTGGACACAGAAAGCCCCCTCTTTGCCGGCATGAGCCCTACCATCAAAGCCGCCCGCTACCACTCCCTTGCCGCCGTAGAATCCACCATGCCCACCTGCCTTAAAATCACCGCCCGCACCAAAGACGGTGAAATCATGGCCGTGGAACACAGAAACTACCCCACCTACGGCCTCCAGTTCCACCCCGAATCCATCATGACCCCGGAAGGAAGAAAAATCCTGGAAAACTTCTTCGCCATAGTGGAAAGAAGGGGGAAATAGGTTCGGAGGAAAAGGTTGACGGGCCTTCGGCCCGAAGGTTCTTAAGGTTCTAAAGTTTGACGCAGCCTGCGGCTGCGAGGGTTGTGGTGGCGGCTCCGCCGCAGTATTTAGCCCCCATGATTGTGCCCCCTGAACAGGGGGAAAGGTGGTACGCCAGTACCAAAGGGGGACGGGCCTGCAGATTCAGAGGGTTCTTAAGATTGACCGGCCTTCGACCGGAAGGTTCTTAAGTTTGACAGCGGCCTTTGGCCGCTGAGGGTTGTGGTATCGCCGCCTTTGGCGGCGATGAGTATATAGTCAGCGTTACGGGATTCCCTTCCCGCCCTACGCGTCATTCTGAACGAAGTGAAGAATCGCCGGTCGACCAACTAAAAGGAAGGCCCTTTTATGGGCAGGCTAAGGGCCAACTTTGGTCGACTCGCGCATTCTATGCAGAATGCGCGCAGTACATGCAGCATATGAGGCAAATGCTGTTAAATACCAGTCGGCGGGAAGGTGCCGCTTCGCGGCGGCGGTGGGCGTCTTTTATAGCGTATAAGACGCCTCTTATGATAAAACCTTTACAACCGCCCTGGCACGAAAGGAAAACAAGCAAACCTCGCTTCGCTCGTTGGAAATGCACCCCTATCCCCGCCTGCGGTGGTACTTCTCCTAAAGGGAAGCATGTCACTGGATTTTCGGGTCGTTTCACTCCCCTACAAATCCAGTTCCTTTGCCACCCCGGAGGGGGAAGTTTTAGCCATGCTATAAAATGAGCAACTTAAGTTAGCAATAAGGAAAGCATAGAGCAAATCTCCCCCTCCGGGGGAGACGCCGCCGCAGGCGGCAGAAGGGGTGCATTTCCCTCGCCCGTAAGGGCGGTTGTATGGTTTTTACCAGCTCACTAGCCCACCAGCTCACTAGCCTACTAAAGCTGTTTTATCCATACTGGCGGCGAAGCCGCCCACCTTCATTTACCATTTACAATTCACCATTTACCATTTCCTCAGGGCGTCCCCCATTCCCCATTCCCGAATCCCCAGTTTCTAGTCCCCACTGTCTCACTGTCCCACTAACCACCCCACTCCCAAAAATATATTGACATTGCCCCATGAATCCCTTATAATATAAAAGCTGTTCATATTCGATCAGCATAATTTTTAGAGAGGTGATTTACACAATGGCAACAAACAGAAATCTCCGTTTTAAGACAAGCAGACGTTTCGGCGTAAACATTTACGGCCATCCGAAAGCGTTAAAACGGCAGGTCGCTGACGCTCGTCAGAAGAAACAGTCCGAATACGGCGTACAGCTGGCTGAAAAGCAGAAGGTTAAAGCGATGTACAACCTGCTGGAAAAGCAGTTCTACCGCTATTATGATAAAGCAAGGAGAATGTCCGGCGTCGTAGGCGAAAACCTGCTGTTCCTGCTGGAAACCAGACTGGACAACCTTGTATACCGTGCAGGCTTTGCACGTTCCATCCGTCAGGCTCGCCAGATGGTTACCCACGGCCTCATCACCGTTGACGGCAAGAGAGTGGACATTCCGTCCTACCCCGTTCGTCCCGGACAGGTGATTTCCCTGAAGGAATCCTACAGAACCAATGAAATGTTCAAACAGTCCTTCCAGGAACTGAAGACCTTCGATCTTCCTTACATCGAAAAGTCCTTCGACAACTGGACCGCAACCCTCACCCGTTTCCCCCAGAGAGACGAACTCCCCTACAAAGACGAAGTCAACGAAACCAACATCGTCGAACTGTACTCCAAGTAATAGTTCTCTGTGGACTGAGACAGATGCAGAAGAGGAAATGCTTTTTGCGAAGCATTTCCTCTTTTTTCATGCCCTTTCCCCGGAAACACGTCTGTCCCACCACCAAAAGCCCGCCGGATAGCCATTGGGCTTAGGGAATGAATTGACACAAGTGCTCTCCGCCGCTGTCATTTCGACCGAAGTGGAGAAATCTCACGCCGGAATGGAACAACCCCATGAATGTCACAAGTGCTCCCCGCCCCGTTATCATTTCGACCGAAGTGGAGAAATCTCCTGCCCCAGTGAGACAAGCCGCATGGCGGTGGAAGATTTCTCGACTCAGAGCCTCAATGGAGCTCAAATACCTATATCCCCATACCTGCACGCAGCCCCGCTCGAAATGACATGTGGGGCGGCCAGCTTTACAGTCATGGAGAAGGAAAACAAATGGCACCGGTACCTCCCCGCCCCACTGTCATTTTGATGAAAGCCGGTCAGCCGCCAATAGGAAAGCCTCCTAATCGCTGGCCGCCAAATGACAGACCCTTACCGCAGGCCGGTATTTACCGGCATTTTCTCACTTGCTATTCTTCCCAAGATTCTTCGCTTTGTGGAGACCCTGCAGAGGGTCTCCACAAAGCCGAAGTTGGCCCTGCGTAGAGCAGAAATGGAGCAACATTATCATTCTTAACCTCGTACACCCTATGGCCCCTCAAGGGGCAACGAGAATTAAGAAGGGCCTTCCTTTTGTTTGCCCGACCGGGATGGAGCTGGGGGGAGCCCTGAGGAACACCGAAAAGATATAGTAAAAACCTGACGCCCCTATCCTCCGTCGCCTACGGCGCCACCCGCTGGCCGGGCTTTAAGGTGTTCGCTTAATGTGCAGGCTATGCTCACACAAGAGCCCGGCTCAGAAATCCTCTGCAGGATTTCTGCCTATGGAAGGGGGCTATAAACTGCGGCGAAGCCGCTACCTTCCCCCTTGAGCGTCAGCGAACACAACCCTTCTACACAACCCGCCGCCGTCAGGCGGTCCCAACCTGCGCCGTCAGGCGCGGCCCCTTTTTTTACTGCGGCGAAGCCGCCACTACAACCCTTTGAACCCTTTGAACCCTCTGAACCTTCTGAACCCTCACGCCCAAAGGGCGTGTCCATAAAACATCATGAAAATCTACTCAGTCAACGAATGCTCCCGTCTTCTGGCGGGGCGAATGAAGAAAGATTATGTATTCAGCCATGTGGCTGTGCGGGGGATGATTTCCTCTGTGCACGCCCATTTCTCCGGCGTCACTTATTTCACCCTTCTGGGGGAGGAGTCTCGTCTTTTCTGCCTGATCGGCCGAATGGGCGGTGCTTTTCTTACCAGAAGTCTTGAAAGCGGCATGGAGGCCACGGTGCTGGGGGATATCCGTTTCAACACTTCCTCCGGCTGGCCGGTGCTCTTTGTGGAGCGGGTGATGGATGTCCAAAAGAGCCGGGACGCCGAGGAAAAGGACGCCATGATGAAGGAGCTGGAGGAGAAGGGGTATTTTGACCCCTTCCGGAAGAAGGGGCTGCCGCCTTTTCCTTTCCACATCGGCATTATTTCGTCCGAAAGCGGCGCGGTGGTCCATGATATCGTGAAGACCGGGCGCCTCCGGAATCCCTGCGTCCGGTATACCCTCTACAGCACGTCGGTGCAGGGGGAGGGGGCGGCCCTTGACATGGCGGAAAAAATCCGTGAAGCCCAAGGGGCGAGGGACAAGCCGGATGTGCTGATTTTGGCCCGTGGCGGCGGGGCGGAGGATGACCTTCGTCCTTTTAACGAAAGGGTGCTTCTGGAAGCCATCCATGCATGCACCATCCCTTTGATTTCCGCCGTGGGCCATGAGACGGACACCACCCTTTCCGACCTTGCCGCCGACCGGCGCGCGTCCACGCCTACCCAGGCGGCGGAAATGGCCATACCGGAACGGGCGGCGTGGCTTTCCCTTCTTGGAAACGCCGCAAAGGAGCTGGAGGAATCGCGGAAATCCCGTTTCCTTTCGAAGAAACAGGAAATCGCGGGGATTCTGGTTTCCATGAAGGAGAGGATTTCCCCGGAACGCCTCCAAAGTCTTCGGCTGGAAATCAAGTCCCTCATGCTTTGTCTTGACAGGGAAAAGGAAAGCTGTTTGAAATCCCGGTACCGGGATGTGCTGGAATTACTGGTTTGCCTGCAAAGGAGCGGGGGACATGGACAATAAATCGCTTACATTTGAAGAAAGCATGGAAATCCTAAAGGACGCAGCTCGCCGGATTTCCTCAAAAGACTCGGCCATCGATGAAATGGCGGCGGTCTATAAAGAGGGCATGGAAGCCGCAGCCCGCTGCCTCTCCATTTTGAATGAAGTGGACGGCGAGCTTACGGTGATTTCACAAAAGACAGAGGAACTCTTGGAAAAGGAGATGGAAAACCATGATTCGGGAAGCGCTGAAAGTAAAACAGAAGCTCATCAATGACAGACTGGCGGTCCTTTTGAAATCGGACCGGCTTGAGCACAAGACACTCTACGACGCCATGAACTACAGCCTCCTGGCAGGAGGGAAGCGGATCCGCCCCTTCCTCTTTCTCACGGTGCTGGATACCCTGGGCGTGGACAGCAGCCGCTATGTGGACGCCGCCTGCGCCCTGGAATGCGTGCACACCTATTCTTTAATCCACGACGACCTCCCGGCCATGGACAACGACGACTACCGCCGCGGCCGGCTCACCAACCATAAAGTCTACGGTGCCGGCATGGCCACTCAGGCCGGCGACGGCCTTCTGACCTTTGCCTTCCAGCTCCTGGCGGAGCAGAAACAGATTCCCGCGGACGTAAGGATCGAACTTATAGACATCCTCGCCCGCGCCGCCGGCCCCGAAGGCATGGTAGGCGGCCAGGCCCAGGACATGGAAGCCGAGGGAAAGCCCCTGACCCTTTCCCAGCTCAAAACCCTGGATGCCTGCAAAACAGGCTGCCTCCTTGCCGCCCCCGTCTCCATGGCCTGCGCCGTGGCAGGAGCGTCCCTGAAGGACAGGCTGCTCCTCGAAACCTTCGCCGCCCACCTGGGCCTCCTCTTCCAAATCACCGACGACCTCTTGGACGAAAAGGGAAACCTGGAAGACATGGGCAAAATGCCCGGGCAGGACGAAAAAGACCACAAATCCACCTTCGTCACCATCCTGGGCGTAGAAAAAGCGGAGAAATACGCAGAAGAAGAAGCGGAACTTGCGAAAGAGGCATTGGCAAAACTCCCCTTTGATAGTACAATTCTCTATGAACTGACTGAACTCATGGTGCATAGGAAGAAGTAGGGACACGGCCGGAGGCCGTGAGGGTTGACGGCCCTTCGGGCCGAGGTTTGACAGACCTGCGGCCTGAGGGTTCTAAAGTTTGACGCGCCGATGGCGCGAGGGTTGTGGTGGGCGCCCTTCAAAAAGAAGGGGCGCCAGTTTGAATAAAACAACTTTAGTGGGCTAGTGGGCTAGTGGGCTAGTAAAACCAAACAACCGGGCTTCGCCGGGGGAAAACAAGCCAACCACGCCTGCGGCATGTTGGAAATGCACCCCTTCTGCCTACGGCACCTCTCCACGGGAAAGCGTCTCACACGATTTTCAGTCGCCCAAGGGCTCCCTACGAATCGTGTTCGCTTGCCACCCCGGAGGGGGAGGTGCTAGCGGCGCTATGCAATGAGTGGCTTAAGTTTGCACTAAGGGAAGCGGAGCGCAGACTTCCCCCTCCGGGGGAAGTACCGCCGCAGGCGGGGATAGGGGTGCATTTCCAACGCCCGCCAGGGCGGTTGTTTGGTTTTCGCTGCCGACAGGCAGCGCTGCCGCCTCAGGCGGCAAAGGCTCCTTCCTCAGAAAGGAGCTGGGCGAAGCCCTGAGGATAGGTCCGAATTCCCGCCGACTGGTATTTAGCAACAGCTGCGACACTAACGGCTTTTACCGAGATCCTTCGCTGTCGCTCAGGATGACGGTGGGAGGCGGGAAGGCAAATCCCGTAACGCTGTCTTTATACTCATCGCCGCTAAGCGGCGATACCTTCCCCTTGAGCGAAGCGAACACAACCCTTCTACACAACCCGCCGCCGTGAGGCGGTCCCAACCTGCGGCGCCAGCCGCCCCCCCTTTTTTATTTGCGGCGCCAGCCGCTATTATCACAAACAACGAGGTACCCATTTGGCTAACCGGAAAGTAAAGAAAGAACGGCTTGATGTGCTCCTGGTGGAGCAGGGATTTTTTGAAAGCCGGGAGAATGCAAAACGTCATATTATGGAAGGCATCATTCTGGTGAATGATGTGCCTGTGGATAAAGCGGGGACGAAGGTGCCTGTGGACGCCAGGCTCCGCATCAAGGGCCATGTCATGCCCTATGTGGGGCGGGGCGGCTATAAGCTGGAGAAGGCGCTCCAAACCTTTTCCATCGACCTTAAGGGAAAGGTGATGGCGGACATCGGTGCTTCCACCGGCGGTTTCACGGACTGCGCCCTGCAGAACGGTGCTGCCAGGGTCTTTGCCATCGACGTGGGCACGAACCAGCTGGACTGGAAGCTCCGTTCCAATCCCCAGGTGGTGAACATGGAGAAAACGAATATCAAGGTGGTGACGAAGGACCTCCTTGGGGGAATGGTGGATTTCATTTCCACCGACGTTTCCTTTATTTCCGTCACAAAAATCATCCCTGCCGTCCACTCCATCCTGAAGGATGACGGCTCCCTTGTGATTCTCATCAAACCCCAGTTCGAAGCGGGCCGGGAAAAGGTGGGGAAGGGGGGCATTGTGAAGGATCCCAAGGTGCATGCGGAAGTCATCGAAGACACCCTGGCTGCCTTTGCAGAAGAACACCTCTACTGCCACGGCCTCACCTATTCGCCCATTAAGGGGGGCTCCGGAAATATCGAATTTCTGGCGTGGCTGAAGAATGAGATGCCCGATAAGGACATCACATCGGCGGATGTGGAAAAAGTTGTGGAAGAAGCCCATACCGGCTTGAAAGGATAGGGGAATGAAATTTGGCATTTATCCGAACCTGGGAAAGGCGGATTTAAAGCAGGCCCTCTTGGCATTGACCGGCCTCCTTAAAAAGAAACAGATAGACTACAGCTTTCCTCTTTCCATGAAAAAGGGACTCATGGAAATGGGATTTACAGAGGAATGCTATGAAACGGAAGAAATCATGGGAAAGAGGGACTTCATTCTCTCCGTAGGCGGAGACGGCTCCTTCTTAGGCGCCGCCCGTACCTTCGCCGACTACCCGGTCCTCATGGCAGGCCTCCATCTGGGAGACCTGGGTTTTTTGAACGCCATGACCCTTTCGGACATGGAAAAACGGATGGACCAGATCCTTGCCGGCGATTTCAAGAAAGAACGGCGCCTCTACCTTGTCTCGAAGATTGTCCATGAAGACGGGACAGAAGAAACGCTGCCCCACGTGCTGAACGACGTGGTCATCGGCCACAACTCCATTGGCCAGCTTGCCCGGATCCGCCTCTTCATCAATGGCAGCTTCATCCAGGAATACGCCGCCGACGGCCTCATCATCTCATCGCCCACCGGCTCCACCGGCTACTCCCTCTCCTGCGGCGGCCCGGTGCTGGGCCCCTCGGACGACCGCATCATCATCGTCCCCATCTGCGCCCACACCCTCCAGCGCTTCGCCATGGTCCTCTCCAGGGACGACGAAGTCAAAATCACCGTGCCGGAAAGGGAAAAAGAACTCTGCCTCTCCCTGGACGGAGCCTACAGCTTCTCCTTCTCCAACAAAGATACCCTCTACGTAAAGAGCACAGAAAAACCCATCCGCTTCCTCCGCTTCCAAGACCAGGACTTCTTCGGAAGCATTACAAGAAAACTGGTGAGAAAAGTAGCGGACTGCGGGAAGTAAGGGACACGCCCTGCGGGCGTGAGGGTTCAAAGGGTTCAAAAGGTTCACAGGGTTCAGAGGGTTGTGGTGGCGCCTTTTAAATAATTGGAGGCGCCAGTTTATAGAAAACCGTACAACCGCCCTGCGGGCGAGGGAAAAGCGTTCCCCCTTTGGTGACTGACGCCACCACCTTTCCCCCGCAAGCGGGGGCACAACAACCCGTGCTTAACGTAGAGCAATTTTTTGAAGCAAATGTTTGCCGGGGCTTTATTGTCCCACCGCTTTTGCGGGGGGAAGGTGGTTCCGTAAGGCACCAAAGGGGGAGAAGCCGCCGAAGGCGGCTCCTTCCCGCCGACTGGCATTTACCAGCCAATGAGACACTATCGGCAAGTACCGAGATTCTTCGCTTCGCTCAGAATGACGAGCCCCGCGGGAAGGGAAGAACGCAACGCAGGCTCCTTCCGCAGGTGGCAATCCTGCATAGGATTGCCAAGTCGGGCAAAGTTGGCCCTTAGCCTGCCCATAAAAGGGCCTTCCTTTTGTTTGCCCGACCGGGATGGAGCTGGGCGATAAGCCCTGAGGAACACCGAGTAATGCACTTTATACTTATGAGTCAAATTAGGCCCTTTCAGGGCCTCGGCCTTTCTTTGAAAGGCCTGCTATCCTCCGTCGCCTAACGGCGCCACCTCCTTCCAGAGGAAGGAGGCTAACGCATACCGTCATACAGCTCTGCTCGAGATGACAATGGGGGCGGGCTGCTTTTCGTTACTTTGCAAAGCATAGAATGAATTGATTATTTCCTTGCATCTCCTTCTAAATTTCCGTAAAATGAGGATGGAGAAAGGGGGCGAATCCATGAAGGAACAGCGATTTATCATAACGGAAAGTATGATGGATTCCCTATACGGCTACAATAACGCACAATATGACCAGCATGCCAAGCGGCTCCTGGCCAGTCGGAAGCTGCTGGCAGAAATCGTGAAAAAAGTGGTTCCGGAATTTCATGATGTCAGTACGGCGGATATTGCAGAACAATACATCGAAGGGGCGCCGCAGGTAGGAAATATTCCTGTAAACCCGGGATTGACTAATGCGGTACCGTCTCAAATCAAGGGCGACCGGAATGAAGATGGGGCGCCAAAGGAAGGATATATTACCTACGACATCCTCTTCCATGCCCGCGCACCGGGAACAGGGGAGCCCATCACACTGATTATTAACGTGGAGGCCCAGCGTACGCAGGTGGAATCCACTTTAGGTTATCATTTGATGAAACGGGCTGTCTTTTACGTCTGCCGCCTGATTTCCTCACAAAAGGAACGGGAATTTGAAGGGAAGGACTATAATAGTATTAAGAAAGTCTATTCCATCTGGATATGCATGGATTCCCCCAGTGGAAACAGCTATATTAACCATTACAAGCTGGAAGAAAAACACCTGCTCCACCGGTATAAGGAAGCGGCAGAAAACTACGATTTACCCAATATAGTTGTTATCAGTCTTGGTAAAAAAGCAGATAAGGATAAACTGATTCACCTGCTGCAGGTTCTTTTTAATGAAAGGAAAAGGTCCTTTGATTCCAAAAAAGAAGTCCTGGAGCAGGAGTATGGTATAAATATGACACCAGACATGGAAAAGGAGATGACTACCATGTGCAACCTGAGCTTAAATATTTCAGAAGAGGCAATGAATGAGGGCCGAGTTTTAGGCCGCGAAGAGGGACGTGAAGAGGGTATTAAAGAAGGCGAAGGCAGAGCCTTGAGCAGAACCGCCATTCGCTTCCTTTCCATGGGCCTGTCTGTGGCTGACGTGGCGAAGGGGACGGGGCTTTCCATCGAAACGGTGGAAAAGTTGAAGGAGAGCATGGAACAAAAAGGGTAATCTGCGTATATAAAAGAGCTGTGAGGAAATATCATTCATTTCCTCACAGCTCTTTTGCAAGCAGCTTGATTTCTATCGTCTAAATCCACGCCCCTATCCTCCGTCGCCTAACGGAGCCTCCCTTCCTAAGGAAGGGGGGCTCTGACTCTCCGTCATGCAGCACTGGTGACACAAGAAGTAAGCACGTAACGTTAGGCTCCTTCCTCAGGAAGGAGCTGGGAGAAGCCCTGAGGATAGGTCCGGAAGATTACACACTGATAGTCCGGCAGCTTTCCCGCCGATTGGTATTTATTACTGAATGTTTCATATGCTCCTAGTACCGAGATCCTTCGCTGTCGCTCAGGATGACAGTATGAGGCGGGAAGGGAATCCCGTAACGTTAGGCTCCTTCCTCAGGTGGCAATCCTGCATAGGATTGCCAAGTCGGGCAAAGTTGGCCCTGCGTAGAGCAGAAATGGAGCAACATTGTCATTCTTACCCCGTACACCCTTTTGCCACTTCGTGGCACTTCCCCTCAAGGGGAAACGAGAAATTTAGAGGGGCCTTCCTTTTGTTTGCCCGACCGGGATGGAGCTGCCCGATAGGGCTGAGGAACACCGAAAAGATTTAGTAAAGACCTGACGCCCCTATCCTCCGTCGCCTCCGGCGCCACCCCCTTCCTGAGGAAGGGGGCTATAAACTGCGGCGAAGCCGCTGTCAAACCTAAGAACCTTACGAACCTTCGGGCCGAAGGCCCGTCAACCCTCACGCCTTCGGCGTGTCAAAAAATCTAGACAAAAGGCCCGAGATACTGTATGATTATAGGGTAATGGAAGAGAGTGATCTTGTGATTGATAAACAAATGATTTCCAAATCCCTTTCCAAATGGGGCGTGGACGGCCTGTTTGTTGAGAAGGATGAGAATTTGCGGTACATCAGTGGATTTACCGGTTCGGACAGTTATCTTTTCGTGACGGCCGACGCTTTTTATCTTCTGACTGATTCCCGGTATGTGGAGCAGGCGAAGGAGGAAGCGAAGGGCTTTACGGTGGTGGATTACAAAGGGAAGCTGGCGGAGGTGCTGGCTAGGCTCTCGAAGTCCCATCATGTGAGGAAGCTGGGTATTGAGTCGGTTTTGTCTTACAGGATGTATCTTTCTTTTGACGAAACTATGCCGGATGTGGATTTTGAGTTCTGTCCGGTGGATGAGGTGCGCCGCATCAAGTCGGAGGAGGAGCTTTCTCTTTTGAAGAGGGCCTGTGAAATTTCCGATGAGGGTTTCAAGAACACCATTCCCTATATCCGCGCCGGTGTGACGGAGCGGTATCTGCAGGCGGTGCTGGAGTGCGAGATGCTGAAGGCGGGGTCTGAGGGGAAGTCCTTTGATACCATCGTGGCTTCCGGCGAGCGGGGGGCTTATCCCCACGGCACGGCGACGGATAAGGTCATCGAAGAGGGAGACCTCATTACCTTTGATTTCGGCGCCATTTATAAGGGGTATCATTCCGATATTACAAGGACCGTGGCTGTTGGAAATATTTCCAGCCGCCAGCGTTTCCTTTACGATAAGGTTCTTGGCTGCAATGAGCATGTGGAAAGTCTTTTGAAGGCGGGCATGCGGGCCGATGAGGCGGATACGGCGGCCAGGGAGTATTTGAAGGCCTTTGAGCTGGATGGGTATTTCACCCATGCCCTTGGCCACAGTGTGGGTCTTGAGATTCATGAGGCTCCTGTTCTGGCCCAGCGGGACCATTCGGTTCTGGAAGTGAATATGACGGAAACTGTTGAACCGGGGGTATATCTCCCCGGCACTGGTGGAGTCCGTATCGAAGATACGGTTGTTATAAAGCAGGATGGCATTTCCATTCTGACTCTATTTCCCAAAAAATTTTTGCAAGTGTAGCAGGAGGAAGATTTAAATGATTTCTAGTAATGATTTACGTCCCGGTATTACGGTTGAACTGGATGGCCAGGTTTGGCAGTGTGTGGAATTTCTGCATGTAAAGCCGGGCAAGGGCGCTGCTTTCGTTCGTGCAAAGCTGAAGAACCTGCAGAACGGTTCCGTGGTTGAACGCAAGTTCAATGCAGGCATCAAGCTGCAGCCGGCTACGGTAGAACGCAAGCCCATGCAGTACCTCTACGAAGCTGACGGCTCCTACTGCTTCATGGATACAGAAACCTATGAACAGATCATGCTGAACAAGGAACAGCTGGGCGACAAGATCAACTTCCTGAAGGAAGAAATGGAATGCACCGTTATGTTCTTCAACGGTAACATCATCGGCGTAGATATCCCGAATTCTGTAGAACTGAAGGTCGTTGAAACGGAACCTGGCATCCGCGGCGATACAGCTACCGGCGGTTCCAAACCGGCTAAACTGGAAACGGGCTATACCGTATCTGTTCCGCTCTTCATCAATGAAGGGGAAGTTCTCCGCATCGATACCCGTACCGGTGCATACATTGAACGTGTAAAATAATCGGGCCATTCTATGGAAACGGTATCTCTGGAAAATGAGCTGGGAAAGGTGCGTGTCACTGACCGGGTGATTGCCATTATCGCCAGGGCGGCGGCGCTGACGGTGCCGGGCATTGCAGGCATGGGGGAGACTTTCCTCCAGAGCCTTTCTTCCGTGATTTCCGACAAGGATACCGATGGCGTCCACGTCGGCATGAAGGACGGCGCTGTGGTGCTGGACCTCTATGTGTACGTCCGTCACGGCATGCGCATTCCCGGGGTAGCGCTGAAGCTGCAGGAAACGGTGAAAGAAACGGTGTCCGACACCCTTGGCGTCCGGGTGGCTGCGGTGAACGTCAATGTGTCCCAGATTATTTTTGATAAGGACAAGGCAAAATGAGTCAGGATGAATCCATTACCATTGTGCCGGAAGAGGAAGTGTATGAGAAAATCGAGAAGGCCGTGCTGGCGATTCCCGAAGTTTCCCATTTCACAGCCGACGGTTTCCAGGACATGATTTCCGGTATTTCCCAGGCCTTCGGCTTTCATGGCCACAAGGGCCTGCTCCTGCGCCGCAGCAGGAAGAAGGGAATCAAGGTGGACATGTCCCTGGCCCTCCATCGGGGGTGCCGGGTGAATGAAACCGGCCGCTACGTGCAGATGGTGGTAAGGAATCTTCTCCTTACCCTGACGGATGAAACCATTTATGGAATAGATGTAACCATTACTGATATTGTGGATTGAAAGAGGTCATCATGAGCAGAAGAAACGCAAGAGAATATGCTCTTAAGGTTTTATATTCCCGGGAGCTGAATCCGGAAACGGAAACTATCGATTCCGGCGAATTGGAGTTAACCGAAAAGGACAGGGCTTTTGCAGATGCGCTGGTGAAGGCGGCAGCTGAGCATAAGGAAATCGATGAAAAGATTTCCGCCCATCTGACCAACTGGTCTCTTTCCCAGCTGAACGTGGTGGATAAGAACATCCTCCGCCTGGCGCTGGCTGAATTCTATTTCATGGGTGACGAAGCGGAGGACCGGAAGCTCATTATCAACGAAGCCGTGGAAATGGCCAAGGTCTACGGCGGCGAATCGTCCTACCGTTTCGTGAATGCCGTTCTGGATAAGGCAACGAAAGGATAATCATGGCAAGGTTTCTTGGAATAGATACCAGCTGCTACACAACGTCGGCCGCTGTCTATGACTCTTCCGGGGAGCCGGCAGGGGAAGAAAGGATCGTGCTTTCCGTAAAGGAAGGAAACCGGGGGCTCTCCCAGTCCCAGATGGTATTCCAGCACACCAGAAATCTTCCCGTCATCCTGCAGAAACTTTCTCCCTTGCTGCAGGATATCAAAGGAATAGGAGTATCTTCTTTTCCACGGAGGCGGGCTGATTCGTACATGCCCGCCTTTCTTGTTGGAAAAGGCGCCGCCTTTTCCCTTGCTGCCGCCCTCCACGTACCGGTCTACGAATTCAGCCACCAGGAAAACCACGCCCTGGCGGCCATCAGCAGGCACCCCTCCCTCTGGGGAAAGCCCTTCTACATGATGCACATGTCCGGAGGCACCATGGACGTCCTCTCCGCCCTCTGGCAGGGAGAATGCATGGAAATTACAACCCTCATGGACTCCAAAGACATCACCGCCGGCCAGCTCATCGACCGCGTCGGCGTCGCCCTGGGCCTCCACTTCCCCTGCGGAAAAGAGCTGGAAAAACTGGCACTGACGGGCCATCACACCTACCACATCCCCAGGTCTGCCGTCAAAGGCGCCTTCTCCTTCTCCGGTCCCGAAACCAAGGTCCAGCGCGACATCGCCTCCGGAAAGTACGCCAGAGAAGACATCGCCGAAGGAGTCCTGGAACATATAGGAAAAGCCCTGGACAAAGAACTCTCCGCCTGCCCCTTCGAAAAAAGACCCTTCATCGCCGTAGGCGGCGTCATGGCTAACAAGTACCTTAGGAGCCGGGTGGAAGACATTCTTGGAAAAAAGGGAATCAAAGTCTACTTCGCCGACGTGGAAACCAGCAGCGATAACGCGACAGGAAACGCCTTCGGGGCGTATATGAGAGCCGCCTGCGGCGGCTGACACGCCTTTGGCGTGAGGGTTCAGAAGGTTCAAAAGGTTCTAAGGTTTGACGCGCCTTCGGCGCGAGGGTTCTGGTGGGCGCCTTTTAAATAATAGAAGGCGCCAGTTTGGATAAAACAACTTTAGTGGGCTAGTGGGCTAGTGAGCTAGTGAAACCAAACAACCGCCCTGCGGGCGAGGGAAAAGAGGCCCCCTTTGGTGGCTGGCGCCACCACCTTTCCCCCTCTTCGAGGGGGCACAACAACCCGTGCTTAATGTAGAGCAACTTTTTGAAGCAAATGTTTACCGGAGCTTTATTGTCCCACCGCTTTTGCGGGGGGAAGGTGGTGCCGTAAGGCACCAAAGGGGGAAAAGCCGCCGGCAGGCGGCTAACTCGCCGTCATGTTTAGAATGACGATGAGGGCGGGAAACCAATCCCGTAACGCAGGCTCCTTCCTCAGGTGGCAATCCTGCATAGGATTGCCAAGTCGGGCAAAGTTGGCCCTGCGTAGAGCAGAAATGG
>NZ_UPZP01000011.1 GCF_900538805.1 uncultured Dialister sp. | reverse complement strand
TTCGCGTCGACTGATTCCTTGCATTGAATAAAAATACAAGAATGAAATCCGATAACGATTTAATCAGCGCTTCCCTTGCCGCCTGTAAGATGCAGGTTTCTGCCGGTGAAATGCAAAGTATAATCTTTAAGCTATTATAGATTTTTCCTATTAGATTTAAGCTATATGTTTTCCGTATAATAAAATCAAATCATGGCATAGGTTTTTGGAAACGTGGGAGTGTTTGCTATGAACAACGAAGAGTACATGGAATACGAAGGATACCGGATTATTGAAGCGGCGCTTCTTTCCTATACTTCTCCTGACCGCAGCCTGCTGCCGGAAGCGGGGCCGGAGAGCGGCCTGGTATGGGATTACGTCCTCTTCCGTCTGTATCTGGCGGAGAAAACGATTCGCCGCTTTCCCAGCGGATTCGGCTGCATGGACCGCATGGCCGACGGCCTCAGGGATGGGATTTCCCATCTGTCCCTCACCCTCAGGACCCTGTCCCTTTTGAAAGGTCTGAATGGCTCTTCCCTCATTCTGGGCGGCGTTCTACCGAATGAAGAAAAGGTGAAGGAACGTTTCCATGAATTTCACCATCTGGAAATGGCCTGCGGCGGTTCCCTGGAAAAAATGGTGGCTTCCCTGGCCGCCCTTTCCGGCTGCCGGGCAGACAGGAAATTGATTTCCTACCTTTCCGCTGAAACAAGGGCCTTTCTTTCCCATCTTTCCGAAAAACTTTCCTTCCTGACGCCCCGGCATATCTATCAGGGCGCCAGAGACTTCAGTCCCTCCCTGCCTTCCTTTGCAGGAGAAGCAGCGGACGATTCCTCTTTCCTTGCCCTGCTCACGGGGCTGGCGTTGAGCTGTCTGGTCATGCTTTTGTAGAATCCCTATCCAAAAGGGAAAAGTAAGAGTACAATGAGAACATAGCAGAATGAAGAGCATGGATTCCAATGAATCCATGCTTCTCTGATGGGAGGAGGCGCTTTCTATGGACATGACGGAGTATCTGGAAAATATGGGAATCACCGTATGCCAGCGCGCCTTCTTTTCCTACATGGCCAAGCCCCAGGGAAGCTACGGTCTCCACATGATTTTCCGCCTCTTCCTGAAGAAGAAACGAATCATCATGCTGGAGCGGGACCGGGCCGGCTGGTGCCGTTTCCTTTCGGACTACGCCGTATTCCGCCTCTATATCGCCCGCTTCGTACTAAAGGACTTTGCCCGGGATTATCCGCCCCTTTTAAACATCTACACCGGTTTTGACAAAGTGGAAAAGGATTTCCCGGAATTTCTGAAAAAAGAAGCGGACCCGGGGCGGGGCGTGGGGGATATGTCCCTTCTCCCCGACAATCTTCCCTACCTCTATTCCGAAGAAAAAATCAAAGCCTGCCACGAGCTCTTCGACCACATGGCTGCCAAGGCGGAAAGGAAACTGGATAACCCCGATGAAATCTTAAAGAGCCTCATCACCGAAGGCCTTTCCTATCTTGCATCCAGGGACAAGGCGCCGCTGTACACGCCGGTGTTCTGGTTCTTCTCCAAAGAAACCCTTTCCTACGCCCAGTATCTGTCGGAACTGTACAAAGGACTCATTCCGGAGAGCCATTACGAAAATCTCCACGCCCGCCCCTATCAGGAAGTGGAACGGGAAGAGGATACCTTCTACACCGACTACCGCCTGCCGGCATTCATCCTCTTCTTCCTGGCCGGCCTCATCTGCCTGGTGCTGGCGAAGGCGTGAGGGGGCCGCGAAGCGGCCCGGGTTCAGAGGGTTCAAAAGGTTCAAAGGGTTCAGAGGGGAAGGTTGACGCCCACTGCGTGGGCGAGGGTTCTAAAGGTTCTTAGGTTTGACGGGCCTTTGGTCCGAGGGTTGTGGTATTGCCGCCTTCGGCGGCATTTTATAATGGCGCCCACAGGCGCCATACCTCGCCAGCGCAGCGATACTATTTAACTCCCCTGGGCGGAGCCCTCAAACAGTCCGGGAGGCGTCAGCCGGTCCCGGACTGAACCCTTGGCGCCCAGGGGCGTCAGCCCCGGAGGCGCCATCAACCCTCACGGCGAAGCCGTGTCAACCTTCGAGAATTCAGCCTGCCCTCCATTTTGACACTAAAAAAAACGCTCCTTTCGGAGCGTTTTTTTGTGGTATCAGAATACATCCTTCAGAACGATGGTCTGTTCACGGCTGGGGCCTACGGACACGATGCCGATGGGCACACCGATGAGTTTGGAAATACCGTCCAGGTATTCCTTGCAGAGAGCCGGCAGTTCGTCGTAATTGCGGATGTCGGAAATCTTCTGTTTCCAGCCTTTGAAGGTTTTGTATACGGGGGTAATCTTTTCCAGGAATTTCAGGTCAGCCGGATATTCTTCCACTTCTTTTCCTTCGTATTCGTAGCCTGTGCAGACTTTGATTTCTTCCATGTCGTCCAGGATATCCAGCCGGGTAATGGCCAGGTAGTCGAAGGAGTTCAGGGCAGCGGCATAACGGACAGCCCGGGCATCCAGCCAGCCCACGCGGCGGGGACGGCCGGTGACGGTGCCGAATTCGTGGGCCGTATTTCTAATGTAGTCTCCGGTTGCATCTTTCAGTTCCGTGGGGAACGGGCCCTGGCCTACGCGGGTGCTGTAGGCTTTCACTACGCCGAAGATGTTCTGCATCATATGGGGTCCGATGCCGGCGCCGATGCAGGCACCGCCGGCGGTAGGATGGGAAGAGGTAACAAAGGGATAGGTGCCGTTGTCGCAGTCCAGCATGGAAGCCTGAGCGCCTTCAAAGAGTACGTTCTTGCCTTCCTTCACCAGAGTCTGCACGGTGTAGTTGGTATCCTTCACATAGGGGCGGAGCTTTTCCGCATAGCCCAGGTAGTCGTCCAGCATGGTTTCATAGTCGAAGCCTTCCATGCCGTAGAGCTTTTCCAGAAGCATATTTTTCTGGGCCACATTGTATTTCAGCTTTTCTGCAAAGGTTTCCTTGTCCATGAGGTCGCACATGCGGATGCCGATACGGTTGATTTTGTCCGCATAGCACGGTCCGATGCCGTTCTTGGTGGTGCCGATTTTCCGGCTTCCCTTCCTTGCTTCCTCCGCTTCATCCAGGCGGATATGGTAGGGGAAAACCACCTGGGCACGGGTGGAAATCTGGAGATGGCGGGCGTCGATGCCCTGGTCTTCCAGCCGTTTCATTTCTTCCAGAAGGCTCTTGGGATCCACCACCACACCGGTGCCGATGATGCAGATGGTGCCGGGGTACATGATACCGCTTGGCATAAGACGGAGCGGATATGCCTTGCCGCCGGTAACCACCGTGTGGCCTGCATTGTTCCCGCCCTGGGAACGAACCACCACGTCTGCCTTCGCGGCCAGATAATCTACGATCTTGCCTTTGCCTTCATCGCCCCACTGGGCACCAATTACCATTGCTGTTGCCATTATTCATTCTTCCTTCCTGAATCGGAATTCCCACCCCATGTGATGGGAAGATTTACATGTACGCTTTTTCTCGCACAATTACGCCTATATTATACCATCTGAATGGAAATGGGGCAAAGTGATGGGGCCGCCTTTGGCGGCCCGGGTTCAGAGGGTTCAGAAGGTTCTGCCTGCCCTTGGCAGGCGGGTTCAAAGGGTGTGGTATCGCCCTCGCGGGCGATGAGTTTTATAGCCGCTCCGCGGCTGCCGCCAGCAGGCGGCATATATAACTCCCTCTGAACCAGCCCGCTCTGTGGGCGGAACCTTAGACGCCCAGGGCCGCAGGCCCGACGGCGGCTTGAACCTGGGCGCCGAAGGCACCTGAACCCCTTTTGCAGTCGGAAATACAGTAAAACGCTGCCAGTGACACAAAAAATCCACCCCGCAGGGTGGATTTTCTTATTCCGCTACAACCGATACGTGGACGGAGCTGGTCACCTGCTGGTGTACCCACACTTCCACGTCGTATTCGCCAAGGGTCTTGATGGGGCTCTTGAGACGGATGTTTTTCTTTTCCAGTTTGAATTTATACTGCTTTTCCAGGGCTTCGCTGATGTCCTTGCCGGTGACGGAGCCGAAGATTTTGCCGTCTTCGCCGCACTGCACCTTGATGACTACCTTTACTTTTTTCAGCTGGGCTGCCATGATGACTGCTTCGTCGGCAGCTACCTTATCCTTGAATACCTTGGATTCCTGGCGCTGGGCAGCGGTATTGAGGTTAGCCTTGGTACCTTCTACGCCCAGGCCTTTGCGGATGAGCACATTGCGGCCGTAGCCGTCGGAGACTTCGATGACGTCTCCCTTTTTACCAATTTTCTTGACATCCTGTAAGAGTACGACTTTCATTCTTTTTCCTCCTTTATTTGCTTGCGGACCTGTGAAATAATCACTTTCTCCGCACTTTCTCTATTTCCTTCTTTCCCCAGCTGGGCGCCGGCAACGGTCAAATGACCGCCGCCGCCCAGGGCTTCCATGACCACCTGTACATTGACGGAGCCATCGGAGCGGGCGGAAAGACAGAGTCCCTTATCGGTATAGTAAAACAGGAAGCTGGCCCGGATTTCTTTGATGGTGACCAGGTAGTCCGCCACCTGTCCCGCCAGAATCTGGGATTCTTCTATATTTTCCGGGCAGGCGGCAATGGCAATGGTGCCGTCCACGAGCTGCATGCCTGCCAGGATTTCCGCTTTGGTGCGGATGCTGCTGATATCCTCTTCAAAGAGCCGGTGCACCAGTTTCGTGTCGGCGCCGCAGCGGCGCAGGAAGCTGGCTGCATCGAAGGTGCGGACACTGGTCTGCACGGCGAAGTTCTTCGTATCCACCACAATGCCGGCATAGAGACAGGACGCCTCCAGGTCGTTCATTTCCTCTTCACCGCCGTAGTACTGCACCAGCTCGCTCACCAGTTCGGACGCCGATGAAGCGGAAGGTTCCATATAGGTGAGGAGGGTGCCTGTAATCATGGAGCTGGCTCTCCGGTGATGGTCGATGACCACCTTTTTCTTTGCTTTCTTCAGCACTTCCGGCGCTGCCGCCAGTTCCGGCACATGGGTATCCACCACGATGACCACGGTTTTGTCGGTCACCATGCCTTTGGCCTGCCCTTCATCGATCAGAAGCCCTTCCGCCACGCCGCTTCCTTCGATGGCCTCCACCATTTTGCGGCAGGTGTCCCTTTCTTTAGAAAGGACGATATGGGTTTCCTTATGGGATGACCGGGCCAGATGGGAAACGCCTACGGCGGCTCCCAAAGCGTCGAAGTCCTCGTGGGCATGCCCCATGATGAGCACCATATCGGCGCCGTCGATGATTTCCTTCAGCGCCTGGGCCACCACCCTCACCCTGACGCGGGTGGAGCTCACGGCAGTAGGCGATTTGCCGCCAAAGGCCTTCACATCCTTGCCTACCCGAACGATGGCCTGGTCGCCGCCCCGGCCCAGAGCCAGGTCCAGGGATACCTGGGCCTCCTCAAACTGCCTGGCAAAACTCTCATCGCTCTGCACGATGCCGATGGAAAGGGTAACCGGAATGCGGTTCACCGTATGGATTTCCCGGACCTTGTCCAGAATATCGAAATTATCCTCCATCATGTCCGCCAGGGCCTTCTGGGAAATACAGGTCACAAAGTCGGTGCTGGAGTACTGCTTGATAAATCCGTCACGGCTGGAGAAATAGGAAAGCACCCTTTCCGTCACGTCGGAGAGAAGGGCCGACTTTTCCATATCCGTCATATCGGCGGTCACTTCCGACACGTTGTCAATACGGATAATGCCGAATACCGGCCTTGCTTCGGTGCATTCCTTCACCGCCACCTCCACATCCGTGCGGTCCATGAAATAGAAGACCATGAAGGGAGACTGGGTGCCGCCGCCGATATCCACGTCGATGAATTTATGAAATACCCTGAAGAATGTGCCGCCGGCATGGCAGTCGAACCAGCCGGTCTTTCCCCATATTTTGGAAATTTTCTGTCCTGTCACCAGATTCTGGAAACGGACCCCCTCCTGGGCGTCCTTCCCAATCCAGTTCCTGAACACATTATTAGCCCAGACCAGTTCCTTTTTCTCATCCATCATGGCAATGCCCACGGGCAGATTCTTCACGGCATACACCGTGCCTGCCGACACGCCGGCGGACAGATCGTCCAGGTACCGGGACAGCTTTTTCTCCTGGTAGAAATCGCAGCGCTTAATGTATACGATGCAGCCTGCCACAATGATGAAAAGAAGAAGTCCCAGCTGCCAGTTCTGGGTAGCCAGCATGACCACTGCAATGAGCAGCAGCGCCAGCATAATGCGGGATGTCTTTTTGTACACCCAGATATCATTCAGCATTTTACTTCTTTAACCTCGATTTCCGAAAAACCGGTGATTTTATACCGGCCTCTGCCGGTCTACTCTAATCCTACTCGAAATGAGGAATGAATGCAAATATGTTATATGGGGCCGCCTTTGGCGGCCCGGGTTCAAAGGGTTCAGAAGGTTCTGCCTGCCCTTGGCAGGCGGGTTCAAAGGGTATGGTATCGCCTATGGGGCCGCTCTGCGGCCCAGGTTCAAAGGGTTCAGAGGGTTCTGCCTGCCTTTGGCAGGCGGGTTCAAAGGGTGGTGGTATCGCCCTGTCGGGCGATGAGTTTTAATGGCGCCTGTCGGCGGCAGGGCTGCCATAGGCGGCATATTTAACTCCCTCTGAACCAGCCCGCGCTGTGGGCGGAACCTTAGCATTTCAGGGCGACAGCCCGGTGAATGCTTGAACCCGGATGCCGAAGGCGCCAGCACCCTTCTCTTTATCAGGAATACAGCCTCCCGCCGAGTGGTATTTATCAACAAATGAGGCAGTCACGTCTTGTACCGAGATTCTTCGCTTGCGCTCAGAATGACTGTGTCCGGCGGGAAGCGGAAAGCGGTTAGCGGACAGCCGGATTTCTGCCCCTTGAGCGCCAGCGAATACAACCTTTCTATACAACCTGCCGCGAAGCGGCGCCCCTTTTTGCAGTCGGGAATACAACCAAGCGCCAATAATGTCTCTACTGGTAATTTCTCTTTTCCCGATAACTGGCGGCCATATCCGCAATGCCCAGGAACACCACGAACATCTGGATAGCTCCGATGAAGGCGGAGAGAATCATGATGAAAAGGCGCAGGGGCTTCATGAAAGGATAGCGGTGGGGCATCCACCACACCACCGACAGCCCCTGGAGCCAGAAGATGGAAACGCAGAGGGTACCCAGATTGTAGGCCACATAGGATACCTGCTCCTGGTCCTTGAAGAAATACTGTGCAGCCAGCACCAGAAGATAGAGGGCCAGGGTTCCCTTTGGAAATTCCCACCGCTCAAAGGGCGGCAGATGGGGAATATCGGTAATGCCCATTTTCTTGAACACATGGGAGCCCAGGGTCATGGAAGCCCAGGAATAGAAGACGGAAACCGCCACCAGCGTGTAGGGCACCGATTTCTCCATGGCATCCATAAGGAAATCCACCTTTTCCTTTGCCTGGTCCAGCGCCTCGCCGCTGTAGAAAGAAGGCAGCGCTTCCATCATGCTGTCCTTCACCTGCGCCAGTCCCTCGCTGCCAAACACCAGACTGGGAAGGCCCAGAAGGTAAAGGGTAGCAATGCCTTCTGCCACCAGGGCCAGAAGAACCACCACCGCCCCGGCAATCAGCGTCTTTGCCGCCGATACCTTATAGCGGTAGCATATGCCCATGGTCACCCCCAGCAGACCGAAAATGGCGCACACAAAGGCGGCGGATACCACGCCGAAGAAAGTGGAATCCAGCACCAGCACGCCGGTGGTCACCACGATGGACCACTTAATGCCCTCCTTCATGCCCAGGTAGGCAATGGGAAGGGGAATCAAAAGAAATACCACCGTAGACAGCAGGGGCATATAAAAGCCAAGAAGGGAAAGCACCACCACCAGGGCCGTACACATACCGGCCAGCACGATGGCATGGTTGTCTCCGGAAATCCGATCGTTCATAAAACACTCCTCTTATTTCATACTATATTATATAATGCAGATGTATTATTGTACCATATCGCGGCAGGGACCGCCATGCGGCACGAACACGCCCGAAGGGCGTGAGGGTTCAGAGGGGCACGGCTCCGCCGTAGGTTGGGCCGCCTCCGGTGGCAGGTTGTATAGAAGGGGGCGGGAAAAGGGTTCAGAGGGTTCAGAAGGTTCAAAGGGTTCAGAGGGTGGTGGATTGCCCTGCGGGCAATGCTTATAAAGTCAGCGTTACGGTTTTCCCTTCCCATTCTTATGTCACGCTGACATGGCGGTGAGTCAGCCACCTCCGGTGGCTTCTCCCCCTTTGGTGCCTTACGGCACCACCTTTCCCCCGCTGTGCGGGGGCACAACAACCCGTACTATGCTTAGAGTAACTTATGAGAACACAGCCTCGCGGAGCTTTGCTCTGCCCCCGCTTGCGGGGTGGCAAGGGAACTGGATTCGTAGGGAGCCCTTGGGCGACTGAGAATCCAGTGACACGCTTCCCTTTAGGAGAAGTCCCGCGAAGCGGGCAAGGGGGAACGCTTTCCCCACGCCCGCAGGGCGGTTGTTTGGTTTTACTAGCCCACTAGCTCACTAGCCAACTAAAGTTGTTTTATCCAAACTGGCGCCTTCAATTATTTAAAAGGCGCCTACCACAACCCTCACGGCTGAAAGCCGTGTCAAACCTTAGAACCCTCTGAACCCTTTGAACCCTCACGCCCGCAGGGCGTGTCCATAAAGGCCCGCCCTAGAAATCAAAGAGGGACATCTGCTCTTCTTCCGGCAGGTCTTTCAGGATGCCCATGTCATCCATGGTGTCGATGATGGTCTGGCTCACTTTGCCCCGCTTCCTCAGGTCTTCTTTGGAGGTGAAGGGATGGCTGTCCCTGGCCTTTACGATTTCCTTGGCCACAGAGTCCCCCAGGGCGGGGATGCAGTTGAAGGGCGGCAGGAGTTTGCCGTCCACCATTTTGAATTCGGAGGCCGCTGATTTATCCAGGCTGATGGGCAGGAATTCCAGGCCCCTGAGGTACATTTCCGCCGCCACTTCGATGACCGTGGCATTGCCCTTTTCCACAGCCGTGGGATGTTCCAGGGACGCAATGCGGGCCAGTTCCTGTTTTTGGGATTCCAGTCCCCTAAGGATGACCGGCGCATTGAAGGAGCCTTCGGCGCGGATGGTGAAGTAGGCAGCGTAGTAGGCCAGGGGCTGGTAGACTTTGAACCAGGCGATGCGGAAGGCCATCATAACGTAGGCCACGGCATGGGCTCTTGGGAAGAGGTAGCCGATTTTCAGGCAGGAGTCGATGAACCACTGGGGCACATGGGCGGCGTCCAGTTCGGCCCGGTTGTTGGAGCCGTTCTTTTCCAGTCCCTTCCCTTTACGCACGTTTTCCATAACCTTGAAGGAGGTCAGAGGCTTGACGCCGTGGTTGATGAGGTAGTTCATCACGTCGTCTCGGGTGGAAATGGCATCTTCCAGTTTGACGGTGCCGTTTTTAATGAGGTCCTGGGCGTTGTTCAGCCACACGTCGGTGCCGTGGGAAAAACCGGAAATTCGTACCAGTTCGGAGAAATTCTTCGGTCTCGTATCTTCCAGCATGCCCCGGACGAAGGGGGTGCCGTATTCCGGAAGTCCCAGGGCACCTACGGTGACGCCCTTGTTTCCAATCACCGAAGCCAGCTGCTGGGGCGTAATACCCAGGGCTTCGGTGGAGCTGAAGAGGGAAAGGGTTTTCTTATCATCAAAGGGAATGGACATGGGGTCGATGCCCGTAATATCCTGGAGCATGCGGATGACTTTAGGATCATCGTGGCCCAGAATATCCAGTTTCAGCATACGGCCGGAAATGGAATGGTAATCGAAATGGGTGGTAATGGTACCGGGAATGATATTCCCATCTTCATCCTTCAGGTATTTTTTATTGGCCGCATACTGGAGGGGCGTGAAATTGTGGATGTCCATGTCCCTTGGGCATACCATGATGCCCGCCGGGTGCTGGCCGGTGGTGCGCTTCACCCCTGCCACGCCGGCTGCCAGTTTTTCTATGAAAATATCGTTGAACGTGAGGCCCCGGTTTTCCGCATACTTTTTCACGAAACCGTAGGCCGTCTTGTCCTGGATGCCGGCAATGGTGCCGGCGCGGAATACATTGTCCCGGCCGAAAAGTTCTTCCGTGTACTTATGGGCCACGCCCTGGTCATCGCCGGAGGAGAAGTTCAGGTCGATATCAGGTACCTTATCTCCGTCGAATCCAAGGAATACGGCAAATGGAATGTCGTGGCCGTTCTTATTGAGTGGCGTTCCGCACTGGGGGCATTTCTTGTCCGGCAGGTCGAAGCCGCCGCCCACGGAGCCGTCGGTGAAGAAATGGGTCCAGTGGCATTTGGGGCATACATAGTGAGGCGGCAGGGGATTGACTTCCGTAATGCCGGACATGGTGGCTACGAAGGAGGAGCCTACGGATCCTCGGGAGCCTACCAGGTATCCCCGGTCATTGGAATGCTTTACCAGTTTGTGGGCAATGTAGTACAGTACGCCGTAGCCGTGCTTGATAATCGGCGTCAGTTCCAGGGTCAGACGGTCTTCCACCACCTTCGGGAGAGGATCGCCGTAAATGGCATGGGCATTGTCATAGCACATTTTCACCAGTTTGTCGTCGGCGCCGGCAATCTTCGGGTTGTAGGATTTCCATTCCTCCGCCAGAGGCTTTAATACTTCGCACTGCTCCGCAATCTTCCTTGTATTGGTCACCACGATTTCAATGGCCTTGTCCTTGGGAAGGTAGGAAAATTCATCCAGCATTTCCTGGGTGGTACGGATGTACACGGGCGGATGGGATTCGATTTTCCCCGGCTTCTCCCAGTTGGAAAGGAGGATATCCCTGTTTCTCTGGTCTTCGGCAAACATGTAGTGGGCATCGGAGGTGGCGCACACCGGGCGGCCCGCCTTTTCCCCGATTTCAATGACCTTCCGGTTCAAATCCTGCAGGTCCTTTTGTGAATTCACATTGCCGAATTTGTCTTCATTAATGAGGAATTCATTATTTCCCAGGGGCTGCACTTCCAGGTAATCGTAGAATTTGGCTTTTTTAATGAGTTCCTCATCGCTTTCTCCTGCCAGGACGGCGCGGAAAAATTCGCCCATCACGCAGGCGGAGCCGTAAATCAGGCCTTCATGGTATTCCTCCAGAATGGGCTTGGGAATGAGGGGCCGTTTCCGGTAGAACTTCAAATGGGAAAGGGTAACCATGCGGTACAGATTCCGAAGGCCCGTAATGTTTTTGGCCAGGATAATGATATGGTTGTACTGCTGGCGGTCGGTGTCCGGATTTTCGGGGATTTTATCAATCATGTACCCCTCCATGCCGTAAATCACCTTCTGGTGATATTTGTCCGCCAGGTCCTGGATTTTCGGAAAGGCCTGGATTACGCCATGGTCCGTAATGGCCACGGCGGGATGGTGCCATTTGGCGGCGGTTTTAATGATTTCCTCATTATCGATGAGGCCGTCCAGGCTCATCTTCGTATGGAGATGGAGCTCCACCCGGGGGGTAGGATAATTATCTTCATGGTCAATGACCTGGGCTTCCCCTTTTTCCATCTGCAGAAGAAGGAGTTCCAGCGTATTTCCGCCGGAATATTTGTCAAGCCGTACATTGCCCCGCACTTTGACAACGGTGCCGGGCTTCAGGGACTCCACTCCCTCCGCTTCTTCGGGATGGTCAAAAAATTTCTTGCAGGAAATGCCGTTGGTGTCATCGGCCAGGCGCATGAGGAACAGTTTCTTCTTGCTTCGAAGCTCCCTCACTTCACAGCTGATGACGGTGCCTGTCACGATGACACCGTCCGCTTCGTCCGTAACGGTTCGGATGTCCACGGGGTCACCGGCAATATGCTTCCGGCCCAGGTAGATGCCGTTCACAGCGCCGCCCTTCTTTCCGCCGTCCTTGGGAGAGGAAACAAAGGCGCTCTTCGGCAGCACGCTAGTGAGGTCCGGGAGAATGTCGGGCATATCCATTTCCGGTACGTTTTCCGCCTCCGGCGGCAGCGGCGCCGCTTCCGGAGGAATATCATCCAGGGAAGGAAGGGGCATATCGTCGGGAGGAAGCGCAAAATTTTCCATAGGCTCCTCATCGGGCAGGGGAATGTCTTCCGTCCCCATGTCACCGGAAGGTACAGGCTCTTCCGGTTCCTTATAGGGCGGGGCCCCCATGTCCAGGGCAATGGATGCAAACACTTCATCCGATACGTCTTCCCCATTCACATAAATGGACTCCACCGGCGTGAGTTCCTTTCCCATAGCCTTCAGGGCGCGGACCGCCGCATTCCTATCGTCTGCCTTGATATACCAGGCCCTGCATTCTGTATCTACTTCCATCAGTGTAATCATGGAATTCTTATTCCGTGACTGCAGACGGTATTTTCCCATGGATCTGCTCCTTTCATGATAAAACCTGCCTCCCCGGGAGAGAAACCTTCGTGATTCAGCCTTCCTTCGGCAGGTCTTCTTTATTCTTATAGGTCACCACCGTATCCACCGCTTCATAGTCCGATTCGAAGAGGTCGTTATACACCCTTCCGTCGGCCCATTTCACGCTCTGTTTGATGGTCACATTCTTTCCTTCATGTCCCTCTTCTGTCTTCTTGTCTTCCTTCTGGGCGGGGTCCACGCGATTCACTGTCTTGAAGGGCAGCGTTTCTTCCTTCGTTTTGGAAATATCCACGTAGGACGGTTTGTCCTCCTTATTTCCCAGAATCCAGATGGACACGGAACCCGGCGCGTATTCCGCATAAATATAGACGCCGTGCTTCAAATGGTTCCGGAAACAGAAGTCAATGACCCCTTCCGCCACCGTAGCGTCCCGTCCCAGGGGGACGTAGGATACGGGGGAGAAATGGCAGGTGCGCTGGGTCACTTCCAAGCCCGAGAGAATCACCGCATTGAAGAGGGTGGAGCTCACCTGGCATACACCGCCGCCGGAACCGGGCTCCAGCTTACCGTTAATAATGACCGGCGCTTCCTTATACCCGTTGGCTGCGGACCGGGAGCCGGTGGTGCGGTTATAGGAAAAATCACCGCCGGGCTTCAGATAGGTGCCGCTGATTTTTTCCGCCGCCAGGGAAATGTTGCTGCTCCTGTTGGCATCGCCGCCGAAATGGGTGGTGTATTTCCCAAGGACCGCATTGATTTCCTTAGCCTCTTTATCTGACATGTTCGGTTTCTTTTCTTCGGACACCGGGATTTCCACCGATCCCCCTTTTCCTGTTTCCAAAGTTTCCTTCGCCTGGGAGAAGAGATCTTCTTCCTCGATTTTCAGATAGGGCCGTCCTTCAGAAAAGGTAATGGAGCCGTCGCTGTGGAAACGGGGCAGCGCGTTCTGCGCCGGTTTACCATACTTTGCCTTCATTTCCCCGATTTTCCGATGCACCGCCTCCTCATCAAAGGAAGCGTCAATATGGGCGGATTTTCCGGAAAGGAGCGTTTCCCACCGGTCCTTCCACTGCCGGAAAAGGCTGCCTTTCCTTCCGATTTCCATGGCTTCGTCCAGGCTGTGTTCGTCGTAGCGGACCTTCAAATCCTTATAGCTCCATTCCTCATGGGCCGAATCCCTGGTGAGTGCCAGCTTTTCCTTTTCCATGGCCCGGTTCTGCTCATCAAGGAAATCCATGAGATGCGCTCTTGATTTGCCTCCCGCAGAAACACCGTTAATTCTTACGCCCGGTATGACCGTATCGCCTTTCACCCAGAGAAAGGGGGCGGCGGCTCCCGAAAGGAGCAGTGCCAGGGCAATCATGCCTGCAATCCGTTTGATTCGTAATTTCAATGCCCGTTTCCTTCATTTCATGCAATATGTAAGAAGCAGGTCCTTCAGTTCTATTTCAGAGGAACCCTGCCTTGTTTTCATCTGATAATTAAAAATCTGGAGCAGAAACCATTCTGCTTCCTTCTCCCCCACCTTGGCCGCTTCATTCTGCATATTCCGCCACATCCAGGAACTGCGGATGCCAAGGGCCTGCCGGATCTCCCCTTCGGGACGGCGGTTTCTTTTCATTTCATGGAAAATCTTGATTTTCCTGAACTTGGAGGAAAGGAATCCCAGATTCTTGATGGTGGTAGAAATGTCCGTGAACACGCGGTCCGCACTTTCCAGCACCACACCGGCCTTCTTGTCTAAAAGGGCGTCGGTGAAGCGGAAAATGCCCTGGTTCATGTAATCCGGAAGCGCCGCTTCCAGCAGCCTTCGGGTCACGGTGTCCCGATTTCCGCACATCAGCACAATTTTATCACATTCCGTCTTGAGAAGGGGAGCGGAAATCTGCTCCCAGGAGGAAAGGACCGTTTCCAGATAACCCCTTGCTTCATAGTCCACCCGTTTCCCTTCATCCGCCAGCATGCGTATCATGGTGCCCGCCGCGTCCCGTGGATTCATGAGGCTGTACTCCTCGCTCATGCAGATGGCCAGAAGGCTCTTAATGATTTTCGTCCTTTTGTCCGGCTTTCCATCCAAAAGGATAATGAAGAGAATATCAGGCGGCAGTTCCTTCAGCGTTTCAAGGAAGGCTTCTTCCTTCTTGTCCTCCTTTTCAGACCGCCTTTTCAGGAAGGGCGGATTGTGGATAATGACCGCCGTTTCAGCGGTAAAAAGGGACTGCCCTTCCAGGGCGTTTTTATATTCTTCAAAGCTTCCATTTCCGTCAAACAGGGTGATTTCCGGCGCCTTTCCATGGAAATAGGACGATATCAGACTGTTTTTTCGGATATTGGCGGATACGGGATCGTCGCCGTATAAAAAGAAGCAGTTATTTTTAGTTGATTTCTTCATAACCATGATGTATCTTCCAGCTCCCACCTGCCATGGAAGGATGCGGTCTGCATGCCTTCCCTGTATACATTGGCGGCTTTATAATTTTTAAACTCAAATAAATCCACATCCTCAAAGGAAGAGCCAAGCCGGCTTCCGCCGTAAATGACGGCCTCCGCCTGCACCCGGTCCATTTCCTCTTCCGGTATGCCCGTGCCGTTCTTTCTTCCCGATGCCACCCAGACGGTGTGGGGAGGGAAGGATATTTTCTCCAGTCCCCTTCTTCCTGAAAAGTAGACACCCCGGTCTCCCTCGGAAAGGAGGAAGCTGCTGCCATTGGTGAAGAAAGACAAACTTCCCATGCGAAGGCGGCCTTTGGAAAGGAGGCGGACCTTTCCTTCAAAGTTTGGAAGCAGGTAAGGCGTTTTTTCCTCTGCCCTGCCGCCGGTGACCCAGATTTCCCTCACCGGTACAGCCAGTGTCAAAGGAAGGGGTTCTTTCACATCTTCCAGATTTAAAATTAGGATATCCGCATCAAAAATGCCTTCGTAGCCCAGGATGGACTTCCATTCCCAGTCCGACGTATGGGAGGGAATGCTGCCGCCCTTATAGTATAAGATTTTATGCTCCCCCATGACAAGAGCTGCGCCCTGGTCCGGCCCCAGGTCCGGGCAGTAAAGCAGGGCATCCGGCTTCGCTGCATAGAGGAAAAGGGTGGCTGCCAGAAGGGAGCCCCAGATGCCAAGGGCACCGTACAGTCCTGCCGGCACAGCAGCCAGGGACTTTTTGAAATAAAGAATCGCCACAGTCACATAGTAAAGAAGAATCTGTGCCGCCGTCATGCCGCCGGTTTGGAGAGAGGCCCGGGGCCAGGAGGAGAGATGAAGATTCATCCGAAGGCCCGCCCAAAGGAGATAATCCGCTGCATAGAGCAGGCCCCCTGCCAGAGGAAGGAACACCGGTGCCAGCACCGCAGCCACCAGCCCCACTATGATGACCCATTCCAGAAAGGGCGTAACAAAAAGGTTGGCCGGAATGAAATAGAGGGGGAAGGTATGGAAATCGTAGAGCATCACAGGAATGGTGAGCACCTGGGCCGCCGTGGAAAGCGCCATGCCCTCCCTCACCCATTGGGGGAGAAAAGAAGCTGCGGAAAGGGCCTTCGCCAGGGGTTTGTAAAAAATAAGAATACCCGCCGACGCCCCCACGGAGAGCTGGAAACTCACGTCGTAGAGGTAAAAGGGATCCCACAGCACCATGCCTGCCACCGCTGCACCCAGGAGATTTAAAGCGGTTTTCTCCCTTTCCAGGAAAACGCCGCCCACCGAAAGGATTCCCATCACCGCCGCCCGAATCACCGGAGGCACCAGCCCCGACAGGAGGGAATAGAAAAGGACAAGCAGAATGGAAATACCAATGACCGGCTTTCTCGGCAGGTGGAGCCATTTTCCCAGAAAGTAGAGAAAGCCGAAGAGAAGGGCCACATGGGAGCCGGACACCGAAAGGATATGGATAATGCCGGTGGCGGAAAAGGAGGTCATAATATATTCTGGAATTTCATTGTAATTTCCGCCAAAGAGGAGAGTCATCAGGATATGGAGCCGCAGGGGGTCCATGTAGGGTGCAAAGGAGGTTTCCACCTTTCCCTTGATGTCATCGGCCAGCCTTCCTGCCCCGTACTTTCCGCTTTCCCCAAGGAAATGAATCTTTTCCGGTTCATCCGGATAAATCCTACCGATGAGCCGGCGGCTCCGATACCGTCCTTCCAAATCAATCTTCCCGGGATTTTTGTAAATTCGAAGGGCCGTCATCTTCCCGTTGACGGAAATCCGGTCCCCTGTATGGTAAAGTTCCTTCGGTTGGGTGTCGTAGACAAAGGCGGTGCCGGAAAGAGATTTTTCCACGCCGTCGGCGTAGGTAATGGATTCCAGCTCCGTGTAATAGCGGGCATAATCACTTCCATCCCGGTTCACCGACGGCTCTTCTTTGACAATGCCCGTCCACCGCCCCTCGCTTCCTGCCGCCCAGGAGGACTGCTGCAGCCAATACTGGTCAGAGAGAAACATGCGCCCCATGCCGGCGGCAAGGAGGCAGAGGAAAAGGAGAGAAGGAAGCAGCGCCCTTTTCCCTTTGAAAAGAAAGGCCAAAAGAAGAAAGCATCCGCCCGCCAAAAGAAGGACCCAGGGAAGGCGCATGAAAAAGGAAGGGAATCCGTCATAAAGGACGACTCCCAGCGCCAGAGACAGGGCACTCCACAGCAGGGGATACTTGGTATTCATAATGTAATTTTATCCGCCAGTTTTTTAAATTTCCCATCGCTGATGGATGGTACGCGCTTCAGGTCTTCTTTCGTGTTGAAACTGCCATGTTCCTCCCGATAGGTCATGATTTTTTCTGCGGTCACCTTCCCCACCCCCGGCAGGGTTTCCAGCTCTTTGGCTCCCGCTGTGTTGATGTTCACCAGTCCTGCGGCGCCGGAATCCTTCATGGAGGGGTCCAGGGGAATCCATATTTTCATGCTTTCCGTCACAGGCTCCGCCATGTTGACGGCAGTGATATCCGCATAGGGCAGCACGTCGCCCGCCGCTTTGACTGCATCATAGTAATGGCTCCCCTCCGGTATTTCATAGACCCCCGGATTCTTCACCGCCCCCACCACATACACCAGGATTTTTCCCTTTTCCGCCGTCTCCGCCCAGCTGACCTCCGTCGGCGGCTCCTCCTTTTCCTTTCGGAGGGACAAAGGATCCAGCACAAAAAGAGACAGTCCTATGAGAATACAGGCAATGCATGCACAAAGAAGAAGGGCTCTTCTTTTGTCTCCTTCGGTTCCCATAGGCCTGTCCCCCCTGTTTCAAAAAGATTCAGAAAGTAAGGTAAGAATCAGCGGTTGAAATTGTTCGCGGCAGGATAGGCCTGCCTTCCCGGATTATTTCTTCTGTCCGTCCTGGGGCTGCTGTTCCTGCTGCTGACGGGCTGCGGCGGAATTGGAATCAATCAAACTCTGGCGGTTTTTCTTCAGGCTGTCCAGTACGTTTTCCATGTTCGTTTCCACATACTTCAGCACATCGGTGGCATAGGTGACGGAGCTGGTGCGCAGTTCGTCGGCGGACTTATTGGCAGAGGAAATCACTTCGTTCGCCCTTTCCTGGGCCTGTTTCACCAGTTCGCTTTCTTCCGTAATGCGGGCGATGTAATCCTTTGCCTGGGCCACCGTATCTTCCGCCTTCTTTTCAGCGTCCAGCATGATACGTTCCTTATCGGCAACAATTCTTCTTGCACTTTCCAGCTCGTTCGGCAGGGACTGGTTGATGGCGTCAATCAGTCTTTCCACCTCGTCCTTATCCACCATTTTCTTATTGGTGAAGGGAACCTCGCTGGCATTGTTAATGACATTTTCAAGTTCTTCAAGAAGTTTTCTTGTATCCATAATTGGCAGCCTCATTTCTTAATAGAATTTACTTTCCTTTTTATCATTTCCTGGACAAAGGGCGGCACCATGGAGGTAACATCTCCATCAAAATGGGCCAGCTCCCGGACGCCGGTAGAAGAAAGATAGGAATAGCGGCCATCCGTCATAAAGAATGCTGTTTCCAGGGTGGGATCAATCTTTTTTATCATCAGGGCTCTCTGGAATTCATATTCGAAATCGCTGAACGCCCGGAGTCCCCGAATCAGTAAATGGCAGTCCTTTGTTGCTGCATACTCATTGAGAAGGCCGTCAAAGGCATCCACTTCCACATTGGGAATGTCCTTCGTCGTTTCCTTCAGCATGGCAATGCGCTCTTCCGTGGTAAACATGTAGTGCTTGGTGGGATTCAAAAATGCCGCCACAATCAGCTTATCCACAAGGCCGGCGCTTCTTCTGATAATATCGAGATGACCATAGGTGACCGGATCAAAACTTCCGGGGCATATAGCTATTTTCATTCAAACCTTCTCCTCATTATCTGCACTGCAGATAACTTACAACAATAGCACCCACTTTTTTCTCTTTCCATAACTCACATTTTCCCTGGAAAAGAGACAAATCAGGCGGTTCGGATACTGAATGTTCTGCAATAATGATGGCTTCTTCTGCCGGAAGGTCACAATCGAATACCTCCTGCAGAACTTCATTGATATATCCCTTCCTGTAGGGCGGATCCATGAAAATATAGTCAAATTTCTGTCCCCTTAATGATTTAAGGGAGGAAGAAACGTCGCCTTTCAGGATACGGCTCTTCTCCGCCACATGGCAGCGCAGCGCATTTTCCCTGATGACGGCGCCAGTGGCTTTGTCAAGGAATACCGCTTCCGCCGCACCCCGGCTCAGAGCCTCCAGCCCCATGGCACCGGTGCCGGCAAACACATCAAGCACCCTGGTCTCCAGAATACCCACATTCGCCAGCACATTGAAAACGCTTTCCCTCACCCTTCCCAGGGTGGGTCTGGTATTCCTGCCGGACGGAGCCGACAGCAGAGTGCCTTTTGCGTTTCCTCCAATAATTTTCATGTGTTCTACCTCATTTGTATCGTGCGGAAAAGAAATTCTTCTTTTCACACTTATGTTCATTATAGCATAAACGGCTATGTAAATCGCCGGTTAGTTTAAATTTTTTTATAGCGAAAATGGTTTGCGAATGGTTTCCTATCCTGCATGACACCATCGTGTTCCACTTCAACAGGAAACTGTTTGCAAATGGTTTCCTATCCCGCATGACACCATCATATTCCACTTCAATAGGAAACTGTTCGCGAATGGTTTCCCATCCGGCATGACACCATCGCTTTCCATCGCAGCAGGAAACTCCCCGTCTCAATAGGTTTCAGCTTCCGCTTTTTTGGCCCTTGTCATGAGGATTTCCAGAGCCTCTCTGGCGTTATGGTCGCCTTTGATGAGGTGGCATACTTCTTCGGTAATGGGCATGTCGATGTGTTCCCGGAGGGCGATTTCGTGGACCAGGCGGGCGGTGCGGATGCCTTCTACCACCATGTTGGTGCTTTTAGCGATTTCATCGGCAGTCATGCCTTTGGCCATCATCATGCCGGCCCGGTGGTTTCTACTGTGGACGCTGGTGCAGGTGCATACCAGGTCGCCCATACCGGAGAGGCCGAAGAAGGTGGTCATCTGGGCACCGAAATGGACACCGAATCTTGTCATTTCCACAAGGCCCCTTGTCATGAGGGCTGCCCGGCAGTTGTCGCCAAGGCCGATGCCGTCGAGGACGCCGCAGGCCAGGGCCATAATGTTTTTCAAAGCGCCGCCGTATTCCACGCCCCGTATGTCATCGCTGCGATACACACGGAAAACGGGGCTCATGTACAGGTCCTGTACAATCTCAACCGCTTCCGGCACCGCCGATGCCGCCACGGTGGCACAGGGGAGGCCGATCCCCACTTCCTCCGCATGGTTCGGGCCGGAAAGGGCCACGATTTTATCGGTAATGCCGGCCACTTCTTTGGTAATGCCTTCGGAGAGGCGGTGTCCTTCATTGTCCGCCAGCCCCTTGGAGGCGCAGACCACCACGGCATCCTTCATGAGCCAGGGCGTAAGGCGGGCTGCCATATCCTGCACCACATGGGAAGGAGTGCAGATAATGACGCAGCCTGCTCCTTCTACCGCTTCTTTCAAGTCGCTGGTAATGCGGATTTTTTCAGGAATATGGGCGCCCGGCAGATATTCGCTGTTCTCCCGGGTTTCCCTTATTTTATCCGCTCTTTCAGGATTTCTGCAATACATAATCAGGTCATTATTCCGTCCGGCCAGCTCGATCATCATGGCAGTGCCCCATCCGCCGGCTCCAATCATTGCAATTTTCAAAGGGATTACCTCTTTTCCCTGGTAATAGGCTTTTCCTCTCCCCGAAGAAGCCTTCCAATATTATCTTTATGTTTTCCAATGACGATAACCGCTGCCAGGGCGCCGAAAGCCACATACTCCAAGGGCTCTCCGGCAATCAGCATGACAATGGGCACCACCGGTGCGGCCAGGATGGACCCCAGCGAAACGATATGTTTCCATTTGAAAATGGCAAGCCACACCAGGAACGCCGCCAGCACCGCCGGGGCACAGATATAGGTAAAAGCCCCTACGCCGCAGGCAACGCCCTTGCCGCTTTTGAAATGAAGAAATACGGACCAGTCGTTGCCGATAATGGCAAATACGGCGCAGAAGAGGACGATGGTGGGGTCAGGCATACCCAGATGCACCGCAATGAATCCCTTCAGGAAATCACAGATGAAAACAGTAAGTCCCGCCTTGGCTCCCAGTTCCCTGTAAGCATTGGTGGCTCCAATATTTCCGCTTCCCACCTTTTTCAGATTCACACCGTAAAAGACACGGCCTATGATATAACCACTGGGAATGGCGCCTATGAAATAGGCCAGCACAATCCATAGCACGGACTCCATCAATCGTCGCCACCGTCCTTCTTACTCCGTACCACGATACGGATGGGGGTGCCCTCAAAGCTGAAGGCTTCCCGAAGCTTGTTTTCTATGAAACGGACATAGGAAAAATGGATAAGGTTGGCATCATTGACGAACATGACAAAGGTCGGTGGACGCACCCCCACTTCCGTCATGTAGTAAATCTTGGCCACCCTGCCGGAATGGGCAGGCGGCGGATTAATCATCTTCGCATCCTCCAGAAGGTCATTCAGCACGGAGGTGGGCACCCGGAGGTTCTGCTGTTCTGCCACGTTGTAAATCAAATCCCCCAGCCGGTGGATTCTCTGCTTGGTTTTGGCCGAACCGAAAAGCATGGGCGCATAGGGTGCAAAGGGCAGACCGTTCCTGATTTCCTTTTCAAATTCATTGATTGTATGTTCATCCTTGGTCACGGAATCCCATTTATTGACGAAAAGGATGAGCCCCTTCCCTGCTTCATGGATGTAGCCGATAATCTTCTTGTCCTGCTCCGTCAGCTTGTCCACCGCATCGATGACGAAAATGGCCACGTCGCAGTTGTCGATGGCGCGGATGGAACGGATGACGCTGTACTTTTCCAGGGGCTCGTCGATTTTGCTCTTCTTCCGCATGCCCGCCGTATCTACAAGGATAAAGGTCTTCCCCTTGTAGGTCCAGAGGGAATCCACCGCATCCCTGGTGGTTCCCATTTCATCGGCCACCAGGGACCGTTCATAGCCAAGAAGGGAATTGATGAGGGTGGACTTGCCCACATTCGGACGGCCTACGATGGCAGTGCGGATAATGTCCTCCGACTCCTCTTCCTTCAGATTCGGGAAGCCCTCCGTAATACGGTCCAGAAGATCCCCGAAATTCAGGCGGTTCACGGCAGAAATACCGATGGGGTCCCCCAGTCCCAGGGAATAGAACTCATACACATCCATTTCCTGGTTGTCGCTGTCCACCTTGTTCACCGCCAGCACCACCGGCTTTCCCGTCTTCCGGAGAAGGCCGGCAATGGTTTCATCGTCACTTGTCATACCGCTTCTGGCATCCACCACAAACAGGATGACATCCGCTTCTTCCATGGCCAGCTCCGCCTGCTGCCGGATGCCGCTGGAAATCTGGTCCTTTTCATTTCGGAACTCAATGCCCCCCGTATCAATCAGGGTGAATTCCTTGTCCAGCCACTTCACATCACAGTAAATTCTATCTCGAGTCACACCGGGGATGTCCTCCACAATAGATACGCGCCGCTGGGCCAGCCCGTTAATCAGCGTGGATTTGCCCACGTTCGGCCTGCCTACAATGGCAACGAGAGGTTTACTCATAAGTCCCCATCCTTTCTATATTTGAAATCAAATGTATTGTCATGACTATCTTGGAGCAACACTTCTCCATTTTTATCATACTGTATTGAAATTGTATGACGGATGGCGGTTTATGTCAAGGAAAATGGTTGGTGGTGGGGATGGTCTGCGCCTTTGGCGCAGAAGGGCCGCTATGCGGCCCGGGTTCAGAAGGTTCAGAGGGTTCAGAGGGTTCAAAGGGTTGTGGTATCGCCGCTTCGCGGCGATAAATATAAAGACAGCGTTACGGGATTTCCCATTGCGTCTCCAGTGCTGCATGACGAAGTGCCCGAGCCCCCTTCCCTAGGCAGAAATGCTGCAGAGGATTTCTGAGCCGGGCTCTTGTGTGAGCATAGCCTGCACATTAAGCGAACACCTTAAAGCCCGGCCAGCGGGTGGCGCCGTAGGCGACGGAGGATAGGGGCGTCAGTTCTTTTCTATTTCTTATCTTCGGACCTATCCTCAGGGCTTCGCCCAGCTCCTTCCTAGGAAAGGAGCCTGCACTACGGTACTTACTTTTATGTCACCAGTGCTGCACGACGAAGTGTAAAAGCCCCTTCACGGTGAATCTTAAGACCTTTTTCCCCAACAAAAAAGCCGCCCCGCAGGGCAGCTTTTTATTCATGTGATTATTCTTCAGCCGGAGCTTCTTCGTGGGAAGGAGCTTCTTCCAAAGCGAAGGAGATTCTTCTGCGGCCTTCATCGATGTTGATGATGCGGACTTTGAGGTCGTCTCCTACCTGGCAGATGTCGCCGGGTTTCTTGTTGTGGTCGTCAGTCATTTCGTTGATGTGGAGGAGACCGGTGAGGCCGTCGTCCAGTTCTACGATAACGCCGAATTCAAGGATTTTAACTACCTTGGCATCCACAATGTCGTCCACTTCATGGTCATGGATTGCGGTTTCCCAGGGGTTGGGGAGGCAGTCCTTGTGGCTGAAGGAGATTCTCTGTTTTTCGCGGTCGAAGGATTTGATCTTCACGTCGATTTCCTGTTCCGGTTTGAGAACATCTTCTACCTTGGCAATCTTCTTCCAGGAAATATCGGAAATGTGGAGAAGGCCTTCTACGCCGTTGATGCCAACGAATGCGCCGTAGGGCATAATCTTCTTCACAGTGCCCTTGAGAACGTCGCCGTTTTCATAGGCCTTTTCGATAATGTCCATTTCTGCATTTCTTTCATCTTCCAGAACTGCCTTGCGGGAAAGAACCAGTCTGTTCTTAGCGCGGTCCACTTCCAGAATCTTAGCCGGGAAGGTCTTGCCTACCAGGTTCTGCAGGGAATGAACGAAGCGGAGATCGCCCTGAGACAGGGGGATGAATCCGCGGAGAGATTTAATCTGGACAAGCAGACCAACCTTAATGGCTTCGATGCCTTCGCATTCTACGGGTTCACCCTTTTCGAATGCTTCTTCCACCACATCCCAGTCAGCGAGACGGTCTACTTTAATCTTAGATACGTAAATTGTGCTATCTTCTTTAACTCCGCTTACGATCTGTACACGGAGAGTGTCACCGATTTTCAGCACATCCTTCAGGGATGCCGGTGCCGGGTAGGAATATTCATGTGCCAGAAGAACAGCTTCTGTCTTATATCCGAAAGAGATATAAGCCTTGTCGTCGTAAAGGTCTACTACCTTACCTTCTACGACGCTGCCCTTGTGTACATCCAGGTTCATTTCCTCCTGATCCAGCATTTCCTTCATGTTTTCCATAATACAAACTACCTCCTCTATGATCCAGTCCGGTGTGGATGCACCGGCGGTGATGCCAATCTTGTCCCGACTGTGGAACCAGCTCGGTTTTAGTTCCCCAGCCGTTTCGATATGATAGGTCCTGGCGCCCTCTTCCCTGCAGACCTCTGCAAGTCTTGAGGTGTTGGCGCTGTTGCGCCCGCCGATGACAATCATCACATCTACTCTATCCGCCAGCTCACGAGCCGCCTGCTGCCTCTGCATGGTTGCGTCACAAATGGATTTGTTGACGTGAAGGTTTTTCACCTTTTTCCCAATCGCTTCGACAAGCCGGTCGGCCAAGACAGCTGAAAATGTGGTCTGCGTGACTATATAGGCTTCTTCCAGTGGCGGGAGTGCATCTACATCTTCCATGGTTTCTACCTGGTAAGAATGTCCCACCGCCCATTCTGCCACACTCTTCATTTCAGGGTGTCTCTTTTCACCGATGAGTATAACCTCCCTTCCATCCTCCACCAGTCGATGAGCCATCTCCTGGTTTCTTTTGACGAAAGGACAGGTTGCGTCCATTAGGGCCAGATTTTTGCACTTAAGCATATTATAGCACGAAGGCCCCACTCCGTGCGAGCGAATTATTACAGTTTCGTCGGTGAGTCCGTCAAAATTATCCACCGCCGGTATCCCCCGCTGAGCCAGCTGTCCTACCACCTGGGGATTATGGATGATAGGTCCGTAGGTCACGGCCTTAATGCCGGAATCTGCGGCTTTTTCGGCGATTTTCAGCGCCCTTCTCACGCCGTAGCAGAATCCCATGACCTTTGATCTGTATATTTCCATACTTTATATCCCTATTCTTTCGCCTGTTATAATCGAGCTTCTTGTTTTTATATAAAAAAAATCAATAGCCTGTGAAATTGAATTTTTTAAGAAACCTTACTATGTAAGGAACCCCGTGATGAAGCAAGCCATAAAATTTCTTACGAAAGTAAACTCTATGAATGAACCAGGATTTCCCTACCTCTGCCCTTTTTCATAGGCCTCCATGAGGGCCTCTATTCTTTCCTTCACCAAAGCGTCCAGGGCCGCCGTATTTTCATCATTCGGCCTTTCCTTCCTGACTGCAATGGGCTTTCCTATGACCACTGCCAGCGGTCCTTTTTTATGGGGAAGCGGCTCGGCGCCGCAAATGGCCACCGGAAGGATCGGTGTGCCTGTCAGGATAGCAAGGAACGCCATGCCCGGATGAAACCGGCCCAGTCCCTTTCCATGGACAAAGCCCCCTTCCGGAAAAATGCAGAGCACATGCCCCTCTTTAAGTTCCTCCACACTCCGCCTTATGGCGGACATGTCGGCGCTGTTCCTCTTCACTGGAAAGGCGCCCAGGTACCGGATGAGCCTGCCGAAAAGGGGATTCCTGAAGAGCTCCGACTTGGCCATGAAACTGATTCTTCTCTTTTGAAATGCAATCCCCACAAGGGGCGGGTCAAAATAGCTCTTATGGTTGGCCGCTGCAATCACCGGCCCCCCATCCGGTATATTCTCCCGTCCCTCCACATGAAGGCGGTATATGCTAAAGAAGAAATTGAGAAGTACCCTGATGATTTGATAGCCCATAGACTCGCCCCCTGTTTTCTATGTTATGTAATTATGTACACGCCCTTGCGGGCGTGAGGGTTCAAAGGGTTCAGAAGGTTCAAAAGGTTCAGAGGGTGGCGGTGGCGCCTTTTAAATAATTGAAGGCGCCAGTTTGGATAAAACAGCTTTAGTGGACTAGTGAGCTGGTGGGCTGGTAAAACCAAACAACCGCCCTGCGGGCGTTGGAAATGCACCCCTATCGGTGGCTGACGCCACCACTTCCCCCAGAGGGGGAAGTCTGCTCTATGATTACCTTAGTGCTAACTTAAGCAGCGCAAAGCATAGCGCCGCTAAAACTTCCCCCTTCGGGGGAAGTACCGCCGCAGGCGGGGATAGGGGTGCATTTCCACGAGCGAAGCGAGGTTGTTTGGTTTTCGCTGCCGACAGGCAGCGATGCCGCCTTCGGTGGCATACAAATTCATCGCCCGCAGGGCGATACCACAACCCTCGGGCCAAAGGCCCGTCAAACTTAAGACCCCTCCGGCCATAGGCCGGTCAATCTTAAGAACCTTTCCCCCCAGCCCGCTAAGAAACCTTTTTCATATAATCGTCCATGAGCTGCTGGATTTTTCCTTTAATCACATCATTCAGCTCTGCCACCAGTTCATCGTTGGGGCGCTGTTTCTTTACGGGCACCGGTTTTCCGATGAGCACGGCCAGAGGGCCTTTCCGATGGGGCAGGTACCTTGAGCCTATGACTGCCACCGGCACAATGGGGGTGCCGGTCATGAGGGCGAGAGATGCCATGCCGGAATGGAATCTTCCGAGGCCGTCTCTTTTGATTCTTGTCCCTTCCGGGAATATACCCAGCGGATTTCCTGCCTTGATTTCGCGGATAGCCTGGCGGATGGCGGTGCGGTCCACAGCCCCTCTCTTTACCGGGAAGGTGCCGAACTGGCGGATAATCCACCCGAAAATCGGGTTCTTGAACAGTTCTTCCTTGGCCATGTAATGGATGATTCTTGTATTGAAGGCCACGCCGATGAGGGGCGGGTCCCAGTCGCTCTTATGGTTGGGCGCCACAATGATGGCGCCGGTCTGCGGCACGTTTTCCCTTCCTTCCACGTGAAGCCGGAGCAGCACGAAGAAGATGAAATTCAGGACGGCCCTTACGATCTTATATCCCATAGGACCTCCTAAGCGTCAAAGCCAGGAAATTTACGGCGGCAGATTTCGATGATGGCTTCTGCCGTGCCTTCCAGGGTGAGGTCCCCGTTATCCAGAAGCACCGCATCCTCCGCCTGTTTCAGCGGGGAAATGTCACGGTGGCTGTCCAGGTAGTCCCTCCGGCTGATTTCCCTTTCCACATCTTCCATGGTCATATCCGGATGGCCTTCGGTGAGCTCCTTGAAACGGCGCACCGCCCTTGTATGGACGGAGGCGGTGAGGAAAATCTTCACGTCCGCCTTCGGCAGTACGGTGGTGCCGATATCTCTTCCGTCCAGCACGATGCCGCCCTTTTCCGCCTGCCTGCGCTGGATGGCTGTCATGGCCGTCCTAACGCCGCCGATGGCGGACACCGCCGACACATGGCCCGACACTTCCGGCGTGCGGATGAAGGGGGTCACGTCCTTCCCGTCCACAATGACGCGCATGGTATCTTTATCCGGAATGACTTCCATATCCAGCTTTTCCGTCATGGATACGATATCCTCCGGCTTTTCCAGTTTCCTTTCCAGGGCCTCGTAGGTCACGGCCCGGTACATGGCGCCGGTATCCAGGTAGGCATAGGAAAGCCTGGCGGCCAGGATTTTGGAAACGCTGCTTTTCCCTGCGCCGGCAGGTCCGTCGATAGCAATAGATAATTTTCTCATGATAACTCCTTTATGGCAGACATTGCGGCCAGATGGCCGGTGGAGAAGGCGGCCTGCAGGTTATATCCGCCGGTGAAGGCATGGATATCAAGCACCTCTCCTGCCATGTATACATGTTTACAGATTTTGGACTCCATGGTGGATGGATTGATTTCCTTCACCGACACGCCGCCGGCAGTGACGATGGCCTCCGCCAGGGGTCTGGTACCGGTAATGGTGAGGGGCAGGTGTTTCAATACTCCTGCAAGCTTCAGCCGGTCCCCCTTTTTCAGATCGCTCACCGGAAGGTCCCGGGGAATGCCGGAAAGATGCAGCACCACATCGATCATCCGATGGGGCATGAGGTCCACCAGGGCGCCGGCCATCTGTTTCAAATGGTACTTTTCGAAATCCCGGAGAAGCCTCTTATCCAGCACCTCCATGGAAAGCGCCGGCTTCAGGTCGATGGCCCCCTTCACCTCGTGGCCTTGGGAAAGCCACAGGGACACCTTATCGGAAAGGGAAAGCACGATGGGTCCGGAAACGCCGAAATGGGTGAAAAGCATTTCACCGAATTCCTCCCCCTTGCGCCTTCCCCCGCCGTCCACGGAGAAGGTCACGTTTTTAAGGGAAATGCCCTGCAGCTCCCTGGGCCATTCCTCTGCGCACACCAGGGGAATCAGAGCGGGCCGGATGGCCGTCACCTTATGTCCCAGCTCCCGGGCCATGGCGTAGCCGTCGCCGGTGGAACCGGTGCGGGGATAGGACGCGCCGCCGGTGGTCAGTATCACCGCATCTGCTTCATAGGTGCCCCTATCCGTTGCCACACCGGTGACTTTCCCGTCCTTCTGCAGGATATGGCGCACCGGTTCCTCCAGATGAAGGTCCACCCTTTCCTTCCGGAGCAGATTCATGAACAGATGGCGTACCTCCTGGGCATCGTCGCTCTTTGGAAATACGCGGCCGCCCCTTTCCACCTTGGTGGAAAGACCCCATGTATGAAACAGGGAAAGAAGGTCTTCATTATTGAATTTTTCATAGGCGCTGTAGAGGAACCTGCCGTTTCCCGGGGTTTTGGCTATGAAATCCATGATGGGAGCGCTGTTGGTGAGATTGCAGCGGCCCTTGCCTGTAATCCCCATCTTCAGCCCCACCTTCGGCATTTTCTCAAAAAGGGATACGGACGCACCCTCATGGGCAGCGGTCACCGCCGCCATGAGGCCTGCCACGCCGGCGCCGATGACGGCGATTCTTTTACCGGTAGAGCTCATATAATTTCCGAACCTCCTCGCTGGTCAGCCTGCGGCTTTCGCCCCGGGAAAGGCCCTCCATGGTAAGGAAAGCATAGCCCGTCCTTACCAGCCCGAAAACGGGGTAATGGTAGGCAGCCATCATCTTCCGGATTTCCCGGTTCTTTCCTTCATGAAGCACCATCTTCACCTTTGTCTTGTTCTTTTCCTTATCATAGCCCAGCACTTCGATTTCACAGGGCGCCGTCACGCCCGTATCGATGCGCACGCCGTGGGACATCTTGTCCGCCAGCTTCGGGGAATACCGGCCCCGTACGGTGACCTCATAGGTCTTTGTCACCTCGTGGCTCGGATGGGTAAGGATATAGTCCAGGTCTCCGTCGTTGGTCATGATGAGGAGCCCTTCGGAATGATAATCCAGCCTTCCCACCGGGAAAATGCGCTCCCGCACCGTGCGGAAATAGTCCATCACCGTCCGCCGCCCCTGGGGGTCGGACACCGAAGTAATCACACTGTCCGGCTTGTAAAAGAGGAAATACTTCTTCTTTTCCGGCTTCACCAGGGTGCCCATGGCTTCGATGCGGTCCTTCACCGGATCCGCTTCGCTGCCCAGTTCCTTCACCACCTGGCCGTTCACCTTCACCTGCCCCGCCAGAATCAGCTCCTCTGCCTTCCTTCTGGAACAGATGCCTGCATGGCTCAATATTTTCTGCAAACGTTCTTTCAAAATAGTTCTCCTTCATCCGGCTTTCCGGACCAGCGGGTCTTCAGCTCGCTTACATCATTGAGGCCCGTAGCCTGCAGGAAACGGCGGGTGGTGCCGTAGAGAATGGGCCGTCCCGGCACATCCAGCCGGCCCCTTTCCTCCACCAGGTCCTTCTCCATTAAAAGGGAAATCACCCGTCCTGCAGATACGCCTCGTATCTTCTCTATTTCCGCCCTCGTCACCGGCTCCCGAAGGGCAATCACCGCCAGTGTCTCCAGCGCCGCCGGTGAAAGGGGCGCCTGTTTCCCCAGAAGGGAAGACAGCCACCGGTCATACTCCTTCTTCGTGGCCAGGGCATAGCCTGCCCCCGTATGGTGCAGAGTAATCCCCGAATCCTCCCGGTCATAACGGGCCTTCAGATAGTCCAGCCCCTTTTCCACGCTGAGCGTATCCTCCCCCAGCGCCTTAGCCAGCTCCTTCAGCGAAGCCGGCGTTCCCCGGGCAAAGAGAAAGGCCTCTATCAGGGGCGAAAGCGCCGCCGCACCTTTCATAAACTGCCTCCTTCTATCACAAGACCCTCCGCCGAATCCACTACCCTTGCCTTCCCCAGCCGTATAAGCTCAAGAAGGGCCAGGAAAGCCACCGCCAGACGGAGCTTCGTCCTCATTTTCTTCAAATAATCAGTCATAACGACGGATGACCGCATTCGCAGCGTCCTCTTCCATCCGTCCATTTCCGCATCCAGCGACACTTCCTCCGAAGGAAGAATCCGCTCCTCCTCTTCCTCCAGCGAATCATAGAGAGAAAGGAACGCCGCCTGCAGACGGGAAAGGGAAATCTTCCCCTGGAAAACAGAACTCCGGAACACCTCCGGCTCCCTGCCCCGATAAGGACTTTCCTCCTCCATGAGTGCCTCAATCCGGGCCTTCACTTCCTTCATCCGCTTGAACTCCTCCAGCGACCGGGAAAGCTCCTGCCGGGGATCCTCGGACTCATCGGTCTCCTCCCGCCTCTTTTCAGGAAGGAGCATGCGGGACTTGATGAGAATCAACGTGGAAGCCATGGCAAAAAAACTGCTTCCTAAATCCAGATTAAACTGTCTGGCCGATTCCAGATACGCCAAGTACTGGTCCGTAATCAGATGGATAGGAATATCGTGGATATCTATCCTGTTCTTCGTCACCAGATGCAGAAGCAGGTCCAAGGGCCCCTCAAAAAGAGGAATATTCACTTGGTAATTTTCTGCAGCCGTTTCTCCCATAGCTTTCCTTTACATGTACATGGTATTCGCTGATAGGGCACACTCACCCATCATGCTCTATACATAGTACCACACATGGGGAGGGAATGAAATAATATAAAAAGCGAAGCCCTTCATGGACACGCCTGCGGCGTGAGGGTTGACGGGCCTTCGGCCCGAAGGTTCTTAGGGTTCTTAGGTTTGACAGCCCTTCGGGCTGAGGGTTGTGGTATCGCCCTGCGGGCGATGAGTATATATGGCCGCGCCGCTGGCGCGGCGGTGGTGGGAGCCATTAAATTCGTGTAAGGCGCCTCTTATGATAAAACCATGCAGCCGCCCTGGCGGGCGTTGAAAAACAGGCCAACCGGGCTGGCGCCCGTCGGAAAGGCACCCCTTCTGCTGCCTGCGGCGGCACTTCTCCTAAAGGGAAGCATGTCACTGGATTTTCGGGTCGCTTCACTCCCCTACAAATCCAGTTCCTTTGCCACCCCGGAGGGGGAAGTCTGCTCTCCGCTTCCCTTCAGAACTCATAAGCATCACAAGGCATAGCGCCGCTAAAACCTCCCCCTCCGGGGTGGCAAGCGAACACGATTCGTAGGGAGCCGCAGACGACTGAGAATCGTGTGAGACGCTTTCCCGTGGAGAGGTGCCGTAGGCAGAAGGGGTGCATTTCCCACGCCCGCAGGGCGGTTGTATGGTTTTACTAGCCCACTAAAGTTGTTTTATCCAAACTGGCGCCTTCTATTATTTTAAAGGCGCCCACCAAGGCCTTTGCCCCCTGAGCGGCAGCGACGCAACCTTTGGCCCGTGCGGCAGCACAGGGCCATAAGCCCCTCTGCGCCGAAGGCGCAGGCCCCTACAGGAATACAGCCACTCCTGTACGCCAAAAGGAACCTTCACCGGTTTCTGATGTAATTGACTGATGAACTTTCTGTTCACCTTTATAAAGCCACGAAAAAGCCCCTCGAAAGAGAGGCTTTTTTAGTATTTATCAAACTATGACAATATTACACTTATCATGCATCCCAGCCCAGGTTGATGGACGCCACCCTGCCATTCTTCATATGGAATACAAGGTTTACGCCGCTGTTCGTTTTATAGTAAAGTGCATCGCCGTAATGAATATCCGGTTCCCCATAGGTACCAATCACTTTGCTTCTGGTGGAGCCTACATGAATGCCGCTGGGCGTAGAGAATCCGTTGTTTGCCGTAATATGGATCATAGTTACACGGAATGGGCGGCCGGGGTCTTTAATGCAGTTCATGGTTACCGAGTCTCCGTAGCCGATTATCTGCGCTTCTGCCCCAGGTCCCCAAGCAGCTGCCCAGGTCACCTTGCCTTCTTTCGGTGCCCCATAGATGGCAATGACCTCTTCTTTGGTCATTCCCGGCACAATGCCTCCCAGGGCGCCTTCATCATCGGGCACACGGGCCATGGCAATGGTTCCGGCGCATAAAGCAGCAGCGGTCAGCAATAAAATTTTCTTCATCTTCATGAGTACCCTCCCTGAAATAGATTTTCCAGAACTGGCAAACCCATTTATTCATATCGAATGGCATTGTCCCTGATTGTATTGATAATATGTATGAGATCACGCATATCTTCGGTGCTGAAAATAGACATGGCATCATAGGGCTTGTCAAAGGGCGCATTGAAAATCGTCATGGGGCTGTCCATATAGCCATTGACTGATATGTAATTGATTACATTCCGAATAAACGCAATCTGTTTATCATTCAGGCCATTGTCATTGATAAACTGTGAAAACGCCTTTTCCGCCGCCTTTTTATCCATCTTGGCAATGCGGCGGACCGTAAGTCCAAAGGGCTGATTTTGGAAATAATACTGATAATCCTCTTTTGACCCCAATTCACTGGTAAAGATTTTCTCCAGATCCCTGTAATCCTTAGCCGTTAACGGCTCATTGTGCACCAATTTCCTGACCGCCGGAACATCATCCACGTGCTGCAGGAAATAATGATTCACCTTTTCCTTATAGCTCTCAAAGGTTTCCGGCTCCAGCGTATCTCCTTCCTTTTCAGAAATGACAAAATCCTTCAGCCCTGTTTCTACGATGGGTTCATGTTTAAATTGGATAAACTGGATGAGGCTCCTGAGCTCCACCCGCACCTTTTCAAAGTCAAGTACATCTGCATCGGTCCAGAAAGAAGCCGACTCCACTTCTTGAATCAAGGGGAGCTTTTTTCTCACTGCGTCAATGCTGATTTTCTTCTCCAGCTGCCTTGCCGTTTCAATCAGCTGCTGTTTGGACTTTCTGAAAGATCCCAAACCTTCCATATGGGCCAGCATGAGGCCATACATGAGATTATCGAAACGTTTCGCCGACTCATCCTTTTCCATATCAGACACCAGAGGCGCTATTTCCTTATTCAGTTCACCGCAGTCCCCTTCACTGAGAGCGCGGAACGCCGCCTTGTTCTTATATTTTTCCACATACCGGAGGTGCAGCTTCACGGAGAAAAGGGATGGATTCAGCTCGACCACCTGCTTATGGCAAGTTTCCACAAGAGCGCGGCGCCAATCCTGGTACTTCTCGTCCGCATAGGCTGCCTGCTGCAGATCCTTGACCAGACGGATTCTCTTGATGAAAATATTTTCTGAAAGCGTCCTGGTCTCCCCATCACCAATAAAATTCACATGCTGGCGGAAATACTCAAAGTTGCCGCAGTAATCAAAAATCAGGAAATACTTCTTGCCCCTGTACTCCCCATTTCTCATATCCACGCATTCCAAATCAGGACAGAGCCTTGTTCCCCGACCGATCATCTGCCAGAACTTTGTCTTTGAACGCACCTTTTTGAAGAAAACCAGATTCAAACACTCCGGCACATCTATGCCCGTATCCAGCATATCCACCGAAACAGCAATGACCGGATCCTTTTCCGGATTTTTGAAATCATCAATCACCGTTTCCACATAGCTGTCTCCACAGACTACCCGCTGCGCAAAGGTACCCTTATATTTAGGGTAAAGTGCATTAAAACGCTGGATAATAAATTCTGCATGCTTTTTATTTTCAGCAAAAATAATGGTTTTCCCCAGCCGTTCGCCGCCCTTTGTCTTAATGCCCCGTTCCATCAGGTCCTGAAGCACATGGTCCACCGTATTGGCGTTAAACACAAATTTATCCATCTTCGGTGAAGGGATATAATCGGGCATAGACCCGTCATCCTCCGTGAAATCATCCTCATACCGTTTCTTATCCTCTTCTGAAAGGTCATCATAGGTAATGCCCTCTTCCAGAAACTTCGTTTTCACCTCATAGTTATAATAGGGCACCAGATATTTTTCGCTGATTGCCTGGTTGTAGTCATAGGCATAGGTAGGGATGCCCTGCTGCATATCAAAGAAATCATAGGTATTCCGATCCACATCGGTTTTCGGCGTAGCAGTTAATCCCACAAGTATGGCGTCAAAATAGTCAAAAATAGCCTTATACTTCTTAAAAATGCTCCGATGGCTTTCATCAATGATAATCAGGTCAAAATGGGCAGGCGTAAAAAGCCGGTTCCCATCGTCCCTCTTCGTATCGTCAATAGAATTCAGAATCGTCGGATAGGTGGAGAAAACAATCCGTGCATTCTTATCGTCCTTATTGCTGCACAGATTGCAGAGAGACATCCGGGGCAGATACTCCTTAAAAGAATCCTTTGCCTGCTTCACCAGCGCCGTGCGGTCCGCCAGGAAAAGTACATTGGTAATATATCCTCCTTTGGACAGCACATCCACCAGACTGGCCGCTGTGCGGGTTTTGCCTGTTCCCGTAGCCATGACCAGAAGATTCTTCCGTCCCCCTTCCTCTATATGGGCGCACACAGCCCGGATGGCTTCCTTCTGATACACACGGTTCGTAATTTCATCGGAAATAGGAATGGACGTCAAGGCAGGATGGATGTCCATCCTCCTATCCATCAGTCTTTCCAGATCCTCCCTGCTGAAAATACCGCTTACCTGCCGCTGCGGACCTGTCTTGTCATCCCAGAAATAAGTTTCAAAGCCATTGGTATTGAAAATCATGGGGCGGCGGCCAAACCGTCTTTCCAGACAGTCCGCATACAGCACCGCCTGCTTCCTGCCCACGTTGGGATCCCGGCTTGTCTTCTTGGCTTCCACCACCGCCAGCGGAAGGCCATTCCTGCCGAAGAGTACATAATCCACATACCCCGTCTGCCCGGGCACGCCGGCCATGCCGTCCACTTCATATTCTTCCACCACATTCTGGGAAGGACCGTCAAAAATCCACCCCTCCATCTTCATGTCCACATCAATATAAATTTTGCGGGTCTTAAACTCAGAAATGGTTTCCGGATTGAAATGACGCTCTTCCTTATTCTTCTCCTTCTCGGCGGTCAGCTTCTCCGACAGCGCCCGCACCTGGTCATAGAGCTTCTTATTTTCCTCTTCCTTTTCCTTGAGAAGGCCGGCCTGTTCCTTAATCCGCTTTTCATCAAGCGACACCCTGCTCTGAGGGATGAGAGATTCCTTAAAGAAATGCTCCTTGTAATCACTGCCATAGCAGTAATCAATCCATTCAATGAATTCAAAAAGCCCACGGAGAGACACCACCGCATCAGCGGCGGTGATATTTCTTGCCGTATGCACAGCCAGATTCCCCAGCTTCACAATCAGCGGCAGCTTCTTCCACGTATCATATTCCATGGCATAGCGGAAATCGGGCTCATGAATCAGGGACTGCAGATTATCCTTGAAAGGAAGCGTCATGGTCCTGTCTGCCGCATAGACCCACTTCACCGCCAATTCCAGCGCCTTGCGGCAGCCGATGGCACACATGGCCGGAGAAGTAGCATAGACCCTCTCCGCCTCCATGGCCGCCGGAGCAAACGCTTCATATTCCTTTTTCCCGCGTAAGAAATCAAAATTTCCCATGAGCAATCACCCGCAAAGATAGTAAATTACCATAGAATCATTCACTGATTATATATTACAACATATGAGACACATCTTCCAATAAATGAAGAGAAATGGTCCCGCGATATTTCGATTTGTCGACTTGTTTATAAAATGACAGAAACTCTTCTTGCCTAACCAATGGCGGTACCATCAATTTTAGTG
>NZ_UPZP01000010.1 GCF_900538805.1 uncultured Dialister sp. | reverse complement strand
GAAATCTCACTCCAAAATGAGACAAGCCACACTGTGACGGGAGATCTCTCGACTCAGAGTCTCAATAGAGCCAAATATCTTTGCCCTCATATCGACATGCAGCTCCGCTCGAGATGACAATTCGGAGAACAGCTTAATGTCATTTTGAGAATTTTTTTGAATCTATAGGCGAAGCGTAAAAAGGGCTGTGAAGAAATGATTTACATTTCTCACAGCCTTTTATATTTGTCAAAAATAATATGAAAAAATTCGATATAGCAATTGACAAGAACGAAAATGTTTGATATAGTATTTGTAACGAAGAAGGTTACAAATGCACAGCTAAGCTGATTTCATTGATTACAGAAAGAAGGAATTCACATGGAAATTACAATTTTTGGCAAAGGCAATATGGGAAAAGCCATCGGCGGCAATTTTGAAAAGGCAGGACAGAAAGTCACTTATGCAGGCCGCGATTTCAAGGACCCCCTGGGCGACGTGGTGGTGCTGGCCGTTCCCTACGGTGCCGTAGACAGCATCCTTTCCGCCCATAAGGAAGAACTGGCAGGCAAAGTGCTGGTGGACATTACAAACCCCGTGAACTTTGACACCTTCGATGGTCTGGTAGTACCGGGAGACTCCTCCGCAGCCGCTGAAATCCAGACGAAAGTGCCAAAGGCCCTTGTGGTGAAGGCCTTCAATACCACCTTTGCCGGTGTCCTGGCAGCAGGCAGCGTGGGCGGCAAGGAACCCACCGTGGTGCTGGCGGCTTCTGACTCTGAAGAAGCGAAGAAAAAGCTGGCTGAAGCACTGGAAGGAAGCGGCCTTTCCGTAGTGGATGCAGGATCCCTGAAACGGGCCCGTGAAATGGAAGCCCTGGGATTCCTGCAGATTTCCCTGGCAGCCAGGGAAAAGATTTCCTGGACCGGCGGTTTCGCAGTGATTCATTGATTCCTTTCATAAGCTGTCAAGAAGGCGGGCTCCGTGCCCGCCTTACTTTTATGCCGATAATCTGCTATGATAAATGTAAAATACAGGTTTCTGTGAAATCAAGGAGGTACCATGCAGATTTCCAGTCAATTTACCATTGCTATCCATATGCTTTCCTATATCGCTCTTTACCAGCATAAGGAAAAAGTCACCAGCGACGTGCTGGCCGCAAGCATCGAAGTGAATCCGGTCATCATCCGCCGTCTCCTCTCCCGCCTCAAAGGAGCAGGCATGATTACCGTCTACCGCGGCACCGGCGGCACCTTCCTGGCCAAAGAGCCAAAGGACATTACCCTCTTTGATGTCTATGAGACGGCGGAAAATCTGAAAGAAGAAGGCCTCTTCCACTTCCACGAACACCCCAATCCCAAATGCCCCGTGGGCAGAGACATCCACCGTGCCCTGGACGGCCGGCTCCACGAAGCCCAGAAAGCCATGGAAGAAAAACTGGCATCCTTCACCCTGGCAGACGTCATAGGGGATATAAAAGTGTGAATTTTAGTGGGCTGGGGGGCTGGTGTGCTGGTGAGCTAGTGGACTAGTTTGAGACACTATCGGCACGTACCGAGATTCTTCGCCTGGGGTCAGAATGACGATGGGGCGGGAAGGTTAGTGCGTAATGCGGTCTGTCTGACGTCTGATTTCTGACTTCTATTGTCTAATCCACGCCCCTATCCTCCGTCGCCTACGGCGCCACCCGCTGGCCGGGCATTAAGGTGTTCGCTTTATGTGCAGGCTATGCTCACATAATAGCCCGGCTCAGAAGTCCTCTGCAGGACTTCTGCCTGTGGAAGGGGGCTTTTGCTCTACGTTATGCAGCACTGGAGACACCAATGTAAATTCCGTAACGTAAGGCTCCTTCCTCAGGTGGCAATCCTGCATAGGATTGCCAAGTCGGGCAAAGTTGGCCCTGCGTAGGATAACAATGGAGCAGCATCATCATTCTTAACCTCGTACACCCTTTGCCTCTTCGAGGCGTTCCCCTCAAGGGGAAACGAGAAATTTAGAATCGCCTTCCTTTTATTTGCCCGACCGGAATGGAGCTGCCCGATAGGGCTGAGGATAGGTCCGAATATTTGGAAGATACTTTTGTCCCAAATCAGGCCCTTTCAGGGCCTCGGCCTTTCTGCGAAAGGCCGCTATCATCCGTCGCCTACGGCGCCACCTTCTTCCAGAGGAAGAAGGCTTTCTCACTTCGCCATGAAGCACAGGAGACACAAGGTAAATCCCGTAACGCTGTCTTTATACTCATCGCCGAAGGCGATACCACCACCCTTTGAACCTTATGAACCTTTTGAACCCTCTGAACCTTCACGCCCATCAGGGCGTGTCCATAAGCCGCCACCACAACCCTTGGGCCCGAAGGGCCCATCAAACTTTAGAACCCTCCGGCCAAAGGCCGGTCAATCTTAAGAACCTTGCGCGCCCGACGGGCGCCCCGACAAAAAATTTATACCTGTTTATAGAAAAACACTATCATACTTTTTGATAAATTTTCTCAAAAAAGGTGTACAATAGAGATGCAGGAAAGCCTGCCGGTTTCTTATGATTGGCAAAAACAGTTCCCCCCAGCAAGAAAGATCTATTTTATCATCCTCCTCCAAATCCGGGAACTGTTTTTCTTTTCCCTTTTTACGGCATCCGATTTCTTGACCCAATCGGGGTTCTCCTATATAATAGAATCTATCCATGCGAGCGTGGCGGAACTGGTAGACGCACAGGATTTAGGATCCTGCGCTTTGTGCATAAGGGTTCGAGTCCCTTCGCTCGCACCAAAAAAGCTTAGAAGCCTTTTGGCTCCTAAGCTTTTTATCTTGGAAATTTCTATTTCCTCAGAAAGTCACCGGTTTCCCGTAGTAGGCGCATTCCAGGATGCGGCCCATGGTTTCGTCGTCCACCTTCCGCGGATTTTCCGGGGTGCAGGCGTCGAGGACGGCGTTGTGGGCGATGGAGTCCTTCTTTTCCAGGTACAGTTCCTCAGGAACGCCGTAATCTTTAAGGGACAGAGGAATATCCATCATGCGGTCGAAGCGGCGGATGGCGTCTTCATAGGACAGCACCAGCTGGGCGTCGGTGTGGCCTGGAAGACCTACCACGCGGGCCAGGTCAGCGTAGCGGCCCATGCAGGCTTTCTTATTGAACTGGATCACATAGGGCAGAAGGATGGCGTTGGCACAGCCGTGGGGAATGTGGAACACGGCACCGATTTTATGGGCCAGGGAGTGGGTGATTCCCAGAAGGCCGTTGGAGAAGGCCATGCCGGCCAGGCACTGGGCAATATGCATTTTGCCCCGGGCTTCCTTATCGCCGTGATAGGACTCCAGAATGTTATCGAAAATGTCAGAAACCGCCTGCTTGGCCAGGGGATCCGTGAAGCCATTGGCACAGGTGGAAACGTAGGCTTCCGTGGCGTGGGTAAGGGCGTCCATACCGGTGTGGGCAGTGAGCTTTTTCGGCATGGTAAGCGGAATATCCAGGTCCAGAATGGCCAGATCCGGGGTGAGGTTGAAATCGGCCAGTGGATACTTGATGCCTGTGGAATAGTCCGTAATGACGGAGAAGGAAGTGACCTCCGTGGCGGTGCCGGAAGTGGATGGAATGGCCACGAAAATGGCCTTCTGCCTGAGCGGCGGCAGGGAGAATGGTTTCTTCACGTCATCGAAGGTGAGTTCCGGATGTTCATAGAAAACCCACATGGCCTTAGCTGCATCAATAGGGGAGCCGCCGCCGATGGCCACAATCACGTCGGGCTGGAATTCACTCATGGCGCTGGCCCCTTCTTTGACGGCCTCGATGGAGGGATCCGGAGCAATGCCTTCCATAATGCGGGTTTTAAGGCCATTATCCTGCAGCACCTTTTCTGCTTTCTGCAGGAAACCGCCCCGGCGCATGGAATGGCCTCCGGTGCAGATAAAAGCTTTCTTATGGCCCTTCAGCACAGCCAGCTTTTCAATGGCCCCATAGCCTACGTAAATATCTCTTGGCAGTGTAAAACGGAACATGAAAATCTCCTCCTTTTCAACAAAGCTTCCGGCCCCGGGGATTCCCCAGCTCCCGGCATCCGGGCCGGCCCTCATTCAATTTTAATTCCATATATATTATATCGCCTTTAGGGTTAGGCAGATACATTCTTGTGAAATCGGCATAACTATTTGATTAGATATGACTAATAGTCATTATTACAGGCATGGCGGAAAAGAGGAAAAAGAGGAAATTCCGTTCAAAATTCTGTTGTGCTTCCGGTGGAAACTGTGATATAGTGGGATAAGTATTTCAAACGGTATTCTCTTCATGAGAAAGGAGCTTCTATTTCATGGGTATGCTCAAAGAATTCAAGGATTTTGCTCTTCGCGGCAATGTGGTAGACATGGCAGTGGGCGTTGTCATCGGGGCCGCTTTCGGAAAGATCGTTTCCTCCCTGGTCAGCGACATCATCATGCCGCCTTTGGGATACATTCTGGGAGGCATCGACTTCTCCAACCTTTTCCTCCCCCTGTCCCGTGTGCCGGTTTCCACCATTGCGGAAGCCAAGGAAATGGGAATCCCCGTCATTGCCTACGGCCAGTTCCTGAATAACGTCATCGACTTCCTCATCGTGGCCTTCGCCATCTTCATCGTGGTGAAGCAGATTAACCGCTTCTTCCCAAAAGCACCGGCCAAGGAACCAAGAAAGTGCCCCTACTGCAAAGAAGTCATCGCCGACGACGCTACCCGCTGCCCTCACTGCACAGCGGAATTGAAGTAATAGTATAGAAAAAGGTTCAGAGGGGAAGGGTTGACAGCCGCTGCGCGGCTGAAGGTTGTGGCCGCCTAACGGCGGCAGGTTGTGTAGAAAGGTTGTGTTCGCTGCGCTCAGGGGGAAGGTATCGCCTTCGGCGATGAGTATGTATACCGCTTCGCGGTCCCTTTCCCGCCGTACTCGTCATTCTTACCCCGGGCGAAGAATCTCGGTGCATGACGTTAGTGGCACAGCAGCCGTTAAATGCCAGTCGGCGGGAAGGGGCGCCAGACGTTACGTGCGTGCCCTTTACGTCTTCATTGCCGCATGGCGTAGAGTTAAAGCCCCCTTCCACAGGAAGGGGGTGGCCCCTAAAGGGGAAACGACTCACTATGATTTGCGCGTCGCTATCGCTCCTTCAAATCATGTTCGCTGTGCACGCCGCAGGCGACGGAGGATAGGAGCGTCAGGTCCTTTGCTAAAAAGATTCGGACCTATCCTCAGGGCTTCGCCCAGCTCCTTCCTGAGGAAGGAGCCTTACGTTACGGGATTTACTTTTGTTTCACCAGTGCTGCATGACGAAGAGCCAGAGCCCCCTTCCACAGGAAGGGGGGCGCCGTCAGGCGACGGAGGATAGGGGCGTGGAGTGGACGATAGAAGTTAGAAATCAGACGACAGAAGACGTTACGCGCCTTGCCTTCCCGCCTTCATCGTCATTCTGAGCCGTAGGCGAAGAATCTCGGTAAGAATCGTAAGTGTCAGAAACATGGTTAAATACCAATCGGCGGGAATTCGGTGTTCCTCAACCCTATCACCCATCTTCTTCCTGAGAAAAGAGAGCTTACAATTCATCACATGCCGCAGTGCTAACCCCAATCCCCTAATTCCCTGTCCCGCTCCCCACTTATCTCCCACTTTTTCATTGACGATACATGATTCCGTATGATAAAATAATTACCGATATGCCGGAGTGGCGGAATGGCAGACGCACCAGACTCAAAATCTGGCGATGGCAACATCGTGCGGGTTCAAGTCCCGCCTCCGGCACCACAAAGACCAGCCTTTATGCAGGCTGGTTTTTATTTTTCCAAAATAAAAGCCGTGAAGCGGTTTCCCGCTTCACGGCTTTTTGGATTTCCTTATTTTTCAATGCCCACGAAGGTGTAGTCCTTGTCTTCGATGGCCTTTTTGATGTCTCCATCGGCCACTGCCTTGTCCAGGGTGAGGACGGCGGTGCCTTTTTCGTGGGATACGTCCGCCTTTTCCACACCGTCCAGAGCTTCCAGGGCTTTCTTGACGGTGGCTTCGCAGTGATTGCACATCATACCTTCGATTTTAACTGTTTCTTTCATGTTTGTTTCCTCCTTTGGAAATATGATTTCTTTATATTCATAATCCGCCTTGGCCAGCGCTTCTTTCATGGCTGCTTCGTCGGGTTGTGAGCTGTATGTAATGGACACGCGGCCTGTTTTGTGGTCCGCCTGTGCCCTGGTAATGAAGGGCAGGGATTCCAGTGCTTTCTTCACGTGGTTTTCGCAGTTTTCGCACATCATGCCTTCCACCAAGAGTTCCGCCCTGTTTCCTTCTTTCTTTTCTTCTGCAGGCTTCGGTTTTCCGGAAATTGCTTTCCAGTCCGGAATGGTGACCATCTTTTTCTTTCTATCGCTGGATGCATTCCGGAGGTTGAAGAGGTTCAGCCGGAGGGCGTTCATGCAGACGGTGAAACTGGAGAGGGACATGGCGGCGGCGCCCCACATGGGATTCATGCGGATACCGGGATAGAGGCCGGCGGCCATGGGGATGAGGAGCACGTTGTAGGCGAAGGCCCAGAAAAGGTTTTCGTGAATATTTTTCAGTGTCTCTCGAGAAAGGCGTACTGCCGCCGATACGTCGGTGAGGCGGGAGTTCATGAGTACAATGTCGGCGGAGTCGATGGCCACGTCGGTGCCGGCGCCGATGGCAATGCCCGTATCCGCTTTCACCAGGGCCGGGGCGTCATTGATGCCGTCGCCCACCATGGCCACCTTTCCATAGGCCTGAAGCTTCCTGATGACTTCTTCTTTCCCATCAGGAAGGACGCCTGCAATTACATGGTCCACGCCGGCTTTTTTGGCAATGGCAGCGGCGGTTTTTTCATTATCGCCGGTGAGCATGACCACCTGGATGCCCATGGCCTCAAGTTCTTTGATGGCCTTGGGAGAGTCTTTTTTAATCACATCGGCCACCGCAATGAGACCAAGCAGTCTGCCATCCTCTTCAAAGAAGAGGGGCGTCTTTCCTTCTTCCGCCAGGGTTTCCGCCTTCTCCCTGAGTTCTTTGATGGAGGTCAAAGTGGAAATATAGGAGGAAGAGCCGCCGTGGAGTTTCTTTCCTCCAAGGCTGCCTTCCAGTCCATGGCCGGAGAGGATTCTGAAGTCGGTGAGAGGAAGGGCTTTCACACCTTTCCGATTTCCATCATTCACCACTGCCTGCGCCAGGGGATGCTCCGATTTCACTTCCAGGGCGTAGGCCTTTTCCAGAAGTTCCTTTTCCGAGACTCCTTCTGCCGGAATGATATCGGTGACCTCCGGTTTTCCTTCCGTAATGGTGCCGGTTTTATCCATGACGGCGATATTGATTTTCCCTGCATTTTCCAGGGCTTCGCTGGTTTTGAAGAGGATGCCGTTTTTAGCACCCATGCCATTGCCTACCATAATGGCCACCGGTGTTGCCAGACCCAGGGCACAGGGGCAGGAAATGACGAGGACGCAGATGGCGTATTCCAGGGCCGTGGAAACAGGAGCGCCCAGCAGGGTCCAAAGAATGAATACAAGGATGGCAATGAGAATCACCGCCGGAACGAACACCGCCGATACTTTGTCCGCAATGCGGGCGATGGGAGCCTTGGTGGCAGCAGCATCGCTGACCATGCGGATAATCTGGGCGAAGGTGGTGTTCTCCCCTACCCGAAGGGCCCGGGCGCGGATATACCCGCTGGTGTTCATGGTGGCGGCGCTCACCGAATCGCCGGGTTTCTTGTCCACCGGCACCGATTCGCCGGTTAAGGCGGACTCGTCCACCGCCGTTTCACCATCCAGGATTTCACCGTCCACCGGCACCGATTCGCCGGGTTTCACGATGAATATATCTCCTGCCCGCACTTCTTCCACGGGAATGAGGGATTCCTTTCCCTCCCTTTCCACCAGCGCCGTTTTCGGTGCGATTTTCATAAGGCTCTTCAATGCGTCGGTGGTACGTCCCTTGGAAATGGACTCCAGGAGTTTCCCTACAGTAATGAGGGCCGGAATCATGGCGGCGGACTCAAAGTAAAGCTGGTCATGGTACAGAGGCATAATATCCATATTGGACGCCCCTTCCGTTATGAGCCAGGTCATCTTATAGAATACGTAGAGGGACCACACGAAGGAAACAGAGGAGCCCAGGGCCACCAGGGTATCCATATTGGGGCTGCCGTGGAAAAAGGATTTGAACCCCGATGTGAAGAAGGCATGGTTCACTGCCATCACAATGAGGGCCAGAATCATTTCCGTTAAAGCAATGCCCAAATGGTTGTGGTCAAGGAAAGAGGGCACCGGAAATCCCAGCATGTTGTGGCCCATGGTAAAGTACATGAGGATGAAAAGGAAAATGATGGAAAGGAGAAGCCTTCTTTTCAGCTTCGGCGTTTCATGGTCCTCCAAAGCCTCCTTTTCCGCTTCCAGTTTGGACATGCCCCTCTCGGAGGCGCCCATGGGTTTGGCGCCGTAGCCTGCCTTTTCCACCGCCTTCACCACGTCCGAGGCAGGTGCGCTTCCTTCTACGGCCATGGAATTGGTGAGGAGGGATACCGTCACCTTGTCCACCCCCGGTACTTTGCTCACCGCTTTTTCCACATGGGCCTGGCAGGCGGCACAGGTCATGCCGGTCACCACGTATTGGCATTTATTCTCACTCATTGAATCACCATCTTTCATGATATGACCGATGAAATTTTTATTTCATCACCTTCTGCAGCATACTGCAGAGCTCGTCCACCTTGTCTTCCTTTCCTTCCCGGATGTCTTCGGTGACACAGCCCCGGATATGGGCAGCAAGGAGGATCTTGTTGAAACTGTTCAGCGCATTGGTAACGGCAGACACCTGCATCACAATGTCAGGACAGTAGGCGTCGTTTTCCACCATTTTTTCAATGCCTCGAATCTGCCCCTCCACCGTTTTCAGCCGGGTGAGAAGGACCTTCCTTTCTCGGTCCGTCCGAAGGGTATGTCGGCATTCGCAGCTTTCCTGTTCTTTTTCTTCGCTCATCATGACCTCGCTTATTGAGAACTCTTATCTTTTATCTGTAACGGCTATAATACTACACCCCCCTGGGGTCCCCTGTCAAGGGGATCATGGCCGCTTCGCGGCCGGGTTCAGAAGGTTCAAAAGGTTCTTAAGGTTCAAAGGGTTGTTGTATCGCCTACGGCGATGAGTATGAAGTCAGCGTTACGGGACTTCCTGACGGACTCTGCGCGCATTCTGCATAGAATGTGCGAGTCGGCCAAAGTTGGCCCTTAACCTGCCCATTAAAGGGCCTTTCTTTTAGTTGGCCCACCAACCATTCTGAACGCCGGCGAAGAATCTCGGTACCTGCCGTAATTGAAAACCATGGTTATTCATGCCGGGTTCCGGTACTTCACTTCTTTCCTGGTATTTAACGGCATTTCACTCATATGCAATTCTTACCGAGATCCTTCGCTTCGCTCAGGATGACGGTGGCAGGCGGGAAGGCTGACAGCGATAAGCGAACAGCGATAAGCGAACAGCGATAAGCGGAAAGCGGATAGCGGATAGCGGACAGCGGATAGCCGACAGCCGACAGCGGATAGCGGATAGCCGACAGTCGACAGCGGATAGCGAACAGCAGATAGCGGACAGCCGACAGCCGCCTCCTGGTCATATCTTTTATTCATAAATTGGCAATTTACGCAGTACCAGCGGCGGAGTAGAATAAGTTTATTACAGGAAAACTGATATGCAGTCAATTTCCCATCATAGAGGAGGATTCCTATGTCTACTAAACGTGTTCTCGCTATTCATGATTTATGTGCCTTTGGGCGCTGCTCTCTCACTGCGGCGCTGCCGGTGATTTCTGCCATGGGTTTCCAGGTGAACCCCTTCCCCACCGCTATTTTCAGCAATAATCTCACCTACGGTGATTTCACTTTTTCCGATTTCACGCCTCATATGAAGGAATTCATGGACAAATGGCAGAAGCTGGGATTTTCCTATGACGCCATTTACAGCGGTTTTCTGGCAGATGCCGGGCAGATTGGTATCGTCCTTGACGCCATTTCCCGTTTTGCAAAAAAGGATACGCTGGTGGTGGTGGACCCGGCCATGGCGGATGATGGAAAGCTCTATCCCGTTTTCAAACCGGACATTGTGACGGAAATGAAGAAACTCATCGGCGCCGCCACGGTGGTAACGCCGAACTACACGGAGGCCTGCCTTTTGACGGACCGTCCCTATGACGACAAGCCGGTTACCACCGATGCCCTTCTTTCTATCGCCCATGACCTGACCGCCAAAGGGCCCAAGCAGGTGGTGATTACCAGCGTGCCGTCGGATAAGGGCACCATCCGCATTGCCTGCTTCGATGCCAATGAGGGCACCTACACCGATTACAAGGTGCAGCGCATTCCCTTTGCCACCTGCGGCACCGGCGATCTTTTCACCAGTGTGGTGACGGGCTCCCTCCTTCAGGGGAAGAGTTTGGCCGACGCCGTAAAGAAAGCGGCATCCTTCCTTTCCTACGCCATTGAATACACCTATGACCAGGGCAGTGATTACCGGGAAGGGGTGCAGGTGGAACCGTGCCTGCCAAAGCTTTGGGAAGAGTGATCAATTCAATAAAAAAACAGCCTGAGGGCTGTTTTTTTATTGGTTCTATTTTATGGAATTCTTTACCTTTTTCAAAGCGTCCCAGTCTGTCATATTCCAGGTAAGCGGCGTCAATGTAGGATAGCCGCGGTGAATCCAGAAAACGTCGGTGTCCGGCGCTGCGTCGGGAAGCATTTTGCCGGAAAGCCAGAAGCCCAGGTGTCCCGAGGGGTCCTTCATTTCACGAATGGCATTTTCATAGCGCTGCACGCCCAGCTTTGCCACTTTCAGATTTTCAAAGGAAAGTTCTTTCCCCTCTTTAGGCATGTTCAGGCTTAAGGTGCCTTTGTATTTTTCATCTACGAAATATTTCTTCACGATTTCATAGGCAAAGGAGGATGCCTTTTCAAGGAAATCCTTATCCTTTATGGTTTCAGCAGAAATGGCAATGGACGGGATGCCGAACACCGCCCCTTCCAGGGCGCCGGCCACGGTGCCGCTGTAAAGGCAGTCGGTGCCGCTGTTGTAGCCGTTGTTGATGCCCGACACCACCAGGTCCGGCATGTCGTTTCTAAGCCAGTGTTCCAGGGCCAGTTTGCAGCAGTCGGCGGTGGTGCCGTTGCAGGAGAGGACGGAAATATTTTCGCCGTAGCTTTCCTTGTGCCACATACGAAGATAGGTCTGCAGGGACAGGGAGGAGGAGCAGGAGCTTCTTCCCCGGTTGGGAGCAATCACGGTGACCCGGCCCAGGCGGGAGAGTTTCTTTGCCATTTCAATCAGTCCGGGAGATTCAAAGCCGTCATCGTTGGTCATAAAAATGTGCATAGTTCACCTGATTTCTAAAATATGGATTCTGATTCTTTTATTATACTATATAAATAGAAAAATTTCTATATAGATTTTGTAAAGTCTGCTTTTTTAGGAAATAGAAAATCCCGGGGAGTGCATTTCCCGGGATTTTTGATTTTCTATTTCCCTGCCTCTTTCCGTTTCAGGAAATGAAGGAGGGAGTGATTTTCAAAGAAGAGGAAAATCATGGGCATCACAAGGAGGGTAAAGATGGTGGAGGTCAGAAGGCCGCCGATAATCACCCAGGCCATGGAGCTTCTGGTTTCGGATCCCGCTGTCACTGCCAGGGCCGTAGGTATCATGCCCACAATCATGGTGAAGGTGGTCATGAGGATAGGACGGAGCCTTGTTTTGCCTGCTTCGATGACGGCGTCCTTTGGATTCATGCCCTTTGTATGCATGAGGGTCAGGGTATAGTCCAGAAGGAGGGTGCCGTTCTTGGCCACCACGCCGTCCATGACGATGATACCGATCATGGAGTAAATATTCAGGGAATCGTTCATGAGGAAGAGGAAGAAAAGGGAGCCGATGAGGCCGAAGGGCAGGGAGAACATGCGGATGAAGGATGTCTTGGCGGACTCATAGAGTACGGAAAGGACCATGTACACCAGCACCATGCCCATGAGGAGGGCCGCCAGCAGTTCCGTGAAGCTCTGGTTCATGCTGTCCGCCTGTCCGGAGAAGCGGAAGCTCACGGACTTGGGCAGACCGGCGTTATTGAGGCCATTGGTCACTTCGCTGATGACCTGGCTTAAGGGCCGGCTGCCGGGATTGGCGCCGATGATGATGGACCGCTGCTTGTCGGTGCGGTTGATGGTAATGGGTCCTTCTTCATCCTTAATCTGCGCCACGTCGGATATATGGACAATGCCCTTTGATGTTTCAATGGGAATCACTGCCAGGTCCGACTTTTTATAGGATTCGCCGCCGTTGAAATAGACATTGATATCCGTATCGTTGCCGCTGTTCTTCACGTCGTTGGGAAGGACGCCGCCTCCGCTGCCGCTGATGGCAGAAGACAGGGTGTCGTAGAGGCTTCCGACAGTAACGCCGTAGTATTTCAGCTTTTCCCGATCCGGAATGATGGAAAGCTCCGGCAGCCCTTCCTGGTAGGTGGAGCTGATATCGGTGACGCCGTAATTTCCATTCTTCAGCATATCCTGTGCCATTTCAGAGGCCTGAATCAGATCCTGCATGTTATTGCCCCGGAGTTCCAGACGGAAGGCGCCGCCGCCCTGGCCCAGACCGCCGCCGGAAGTGCCGGACACGGAGGCCTGGTCTTCCTTGATTCTTACATCGCCGTCCTGGATGTTTTTGGAAATCCAGTTTCTCATTTCATCGGTGATTTCCCATATGGAGCGGTTCCGGTCCTGCCTGTCTTCCAGGGAAACCCGGATACGGCCGGAATTGACGCCGTTCCCACCTCCCACCATGGCCATGTAGTACTTGGCCTCCGGCACCTGGGAGAGATACTCCTCCAGCTTGGTGATGACGGCGTCGGTACGCTCGATGCTGGCGTCGGTGGGAAGCTTGATCTGCACGTTGAAGCCGCTTTCATCGGTGCGGGGCATGTACTCCCTGCCGATAATGCCCAGGGGCACCATGGCGGTAAAGATGATAAGGGACAGGGCCACACCGGCAAAAAGCTTTTTCTTATGGAAGAAGCTCCAGTGGAGGGCTTCGGCATAGAAATCCTGGATGCTGTTTTCTATGCGATCCATGGTGCGCCAGAGCTTCGTATCCGGTACCTTGAGACCTTCCCGGAAGAAGCGGGACGCCAGCATGGGGGTCAAAGTGAAGGAAATGAAAAGGGAAAAGAGGGACGCAAAAACGATGGTGAGGCCGAACTGCCGGAAGAACTGCCCGGTCATGCTGGTCATGAAGGCAATAGGCAGGTACACCACCACGTCGCAGATGGTAATGGCAATGGCTGCCATACCGATTTCCATACGTCCGTTCACCGCCGCCTCTTCCGGGCTCTCCCCCTTCGCCAGATGGCGGTGGATATTTTCCAGAACCACGATGGAATCATCCACCAGAATGCCTATACATAGGGTCATGCCCATGAGGGACATCATGTTGAATGTAAATCCCGCCATATACATGGCAAAGAAGGAGGCAATGAGGGAGGTCGGAATGGCAATCATCACAGCCGCTGCGGAGCGCCAGCCCCTAAGGAAGAGGAACAGCACCAGGCCGGTGGTGAAAAGGCCTTCCACCAGGGTGCCCAGGGTGTTATGCAGGGCGGTCCTTACGTAGGCGGCGGAATCGTTGACCACGATGAACTGATAGTCCGGATATTCCTGCCGCAGCTGGTCCAGCACCGTCATAACGGCGTCGGACGTGGAAACCAGGTTGGCGTCGCTGTTTTTGTAAATGGATATGCCCACGGCGTCCTGGCCGTTAATCCGGGCATAGCGGGACACCTTCTTATCCTGCCGCACCACATCCCCCAGGGCGGTGATGGGAATGGATTCCTCGCTTCCTGCGGTGAGGTGGATTTTCTTGATGTCATCCACCGAGTGGTACTGGGCACTCAGGCGAATCTGGGTCTGCCGCCGGTCGGTGTAGGAGGAGCCGGAGGGGGCCAGCTTATTTTCCCTTTTCAGGGCGTTGATAACATCATTCATGGAAATGCCGTAGTACGCCAGCCGGTCCCGGTCTATTTTGACCGCAATTTCCGGGTCCCTGCCGCCGGAAAGCTCCACATCCGACACGCCGTCGGCCTTGGTGAAATCATTGGTCAAGGTGTTCTGGGCCAGGGAATACATTTCATCCAAAGGATGCGGCGAAACCAGGGCCAGGTCAAGGATGGGGGCCGCGTCCATATCCCTCTTTTCCACCACCGGATCATCCGCATCGTCAGGAAGGCTTTTCCTGATGGCATTCACCTTCTGGGAAGCATCCACGGCTGCCGCATCCACGTCGGCGTCGAAATTAAGCTCCAGGGTCACCTGGGATTTCCCGGTTTTTGACTTGGACGTAATATGCTTCACATTGGAAACAGAAGAAAGGGCATCTTCCACGGGCTTTGTAATCTGCTGCTCCACGGACTCCGCATCGGCGCCGCTGTAGGTCACGCTTACCACCACATAGGGCGTATTGATTTTCGGATACAGCTCCACACCGATGCGGTAGTAGCTGTAGAGCCCCAAAGTGACGAAGAAGAGGACGATCATGAGGATGCCCACCGGATGGGTGACGGAGTAGCGGGTCATGTTAAACCGATTCATGTCGTTTCCTCCACATCCACCGTCATGCCGTCCTTCAGCTTGGAAATATTCGTCACCGCCGCACTGTCTCCTTCGGAAATGCCGGAGAGAATTTCAACGAAATCATCATTGTAGAGGCCTGTGGTGACCTCCACCTTTTTCACTTTGCGGCTGCTGTCAATGAGGAAGGCCCACTTTTTGCCATTATTTTCCAATACCGCTTCCTTGGGCACAAAGATGGCATTCTTTCTTTCCAGCGCCATCACTTCACTTCGGCCGAACATGCCGCCGCGAAGATTCTTTTCACCGCCGTCCAGCAGGATGCGGACCTTGTAGGAATGGGTGGCAGCGTCCAGGGCCGGGCTCACATAAATCAGCTTTCCCTTTACTTTGTCCCCCAAAGAGTCGATGGAAATATCCAAATCCATGCCTTCTCTCAGAACCCCCACATCCTGCTCTGCCACGGCGCAGTCAAGGTAGAGGGAACTGTTGTCCACAATGGTTAAGAGCTTCTGTCCCGCCGATGCCCATTCGCCTGCCTCCGCATCCCGATAGCCGATGGTGCCGGACACCGGAGCATACATGGTCATATCCGCCTTCTGGCTTTCCAGGGAATCCACGGTATACGCCGCCTTGGCCGCTGCGGCCTCCTTGCTGGCAATCACCGCCGGCACGCCGCCTACGTCCTGTCCGGTGAGGCTTTGAAGGGCAGCTCTGGCTTCCATCATGGTCTGGTACTTGTCATCCCTTTCCTGCCGTGAAACGGCGCCCTGCTGGAAAAGGGTGTCATACCTGTTAAAAGTGGCAAGAGCATTGTCATAGTCGCTTTGTGCCTTCAGGGTGCCTGCATCATAGGAAGCCCTGCTTTCCACAGCATCGGCGGAAGCCTCATCGCTGCCGGCCCGGTTCTGGGCGATGGACAAAGTTATGTCCTTCGTATCCAGGGAAATCAGGATATCCCCCTTCGTCACTTTATCCCCCAAATCCACATACACCTTGTCCAGCCGCCCTGCGTACTTGGGAGAAATATCCACGGACTCCTTCGGCACCGTCTCTCCGGACAGCACCACCCGCTTCATCATATCCTTTCTCTCCATTTTCTCCACCTTCACCAGGGGATGGGCGGATACTTTGCCTGCACTGCTCTGGCTTCGATGGGTATAGGCATAAATACCGGCCAGCATCAGTATAAGGATGAAAATCCAAAGCAGGGTCTTTGCTCTTTTTGAATGAAATATCGGAAGCTGCATAAAAACCTCCCCGGTCATATATGTTTCCGGAAAAGGAATGCGTCATTCAGACTGTTTTAATTTCACAGAATGAAATCAGCCCTTTCCTGATAATCTGCTTCCTTAATTATACACGGCCCCATGGAGTTATCCATAGATAACTACCATGGTTTATGTTTCCTTTAATTCTGTTTACCTTTTCTAGGGAAGCGCTGATTAAATCGTTATCGAATTTCATTCTTGTATTTTTATTCAATACAAGGAATCAGTCGACGCGAATAGCGAGCTATTTAAGGAGACTGATGACGCAGTATTGGATAAAAATACATATGAAATTCGATTCTGCGAATTAATCAGTGCTTCCCTAAAAATAAAGATTCCACACAAAAAAGCTGTGGAGAAATATAAACCATTTCTTCACAGCCCTGTTTTATAAATTCCGTATCCTTTGGAGGATTAGGAAATGACGATATGCTGCCTGCCATTATGGTTGGCAGACGTTTTCTGTACTATTGAGGAAGGAGATTTCAAGTCTCCGCTTTGCTCTCCTCGAAATGACAGCAGAGCGTCTGACGTCTTTTTGTCTGATAGTCTCGGGTCTCCCGCTTATCGGTATTTACCGCCAGTGTCTCCACCTTCGTCATGTACCGGGATTCTTCGCTGCACCCAGAATGACGGTGAAAGGCGGGAGATCGATGTCTGACGTCTTTTTGTCAGACAATCAGATAATCATTTCTCCGCAGCCCTTCTCACTGGTCGATTTCTTTCTTTCTGGTCAGCTTGGCCTGTTCAAAATGCATGCTTCTGGTGTGGATGGTATGGACCCAGCCCTTTTTATGGCGGTCCTTCCAGCCCAAAATAGTGACGGGAATCCAGGAATACATGAAAACGGGGTAAATGAGCCAGTAGAGGTAAATCTTCAGGGGCACTTCGATCTGCAGCAGCACGATGAGGGGCACCACAGACTGGATGAAGCCCAGCACCGCCCAGAACTGGCGGGGCACCAATACATCGTTATAGAGGATCACCGTGAAGCAGGGATAGAACATATTGATATATGTCATCACCAGATAGAATGTGGAGAGAAGAAGGAAATAGTTCTGCAGAAGCTGCATGATGCCGTCAAGGATGACGATGCTGTGCCGTTTGATGCCTTCCTTGAAAAGGATGGGGATGTAGCGCTCGGAGCAGTCGAACTGGCCCTGGGCCCACCGCTTTCTCTGGCGGCAGGAGGCCATGAAGCCCAGAGGCTTTTCATCATAGATGATGGCGTCATGAACCCAGCAGGTACGGATACCGTGGGACAGACATTTCATGGAAAATTCCATGTCTTCCGTGAGGCAGTCGCAACCCCAGCCGTATTTCTTCACAATATCCGCCGCAATGCACATGCCCGTGCCGCCGAGGCAGGAGGACAGGCCCAGGTTGTACTTACCCAGATGCCACAGGTGGTTGATGGTCCAGAAGGCAATGGCAAAGGTGCCGGACACCCAGGTGTCCGTGGGGTTCTTGGCGGAAAGGTAGCCCTGCATGACCTTCTGCCCCTTCAGGAGACGGTTGTTCATGACCGCCAGAAAGTCCAGGTGCACCAGGTTATCGGAGTCGAAGACGCAGAAAGCGTCGTATCCTTTATTCAGGGCAAAAATCTTCGGAAATACCCAGTCCATGGCATAGCCCTTGCCCACCAGTTCCTTGTTGGTTCTTTCAAAGACGTAGGCACCGTGCTTACGGGCAATGTCTGCGGTGTGGTCGGTGCAGTTGTCCGCAATCACATACACATCGTAAAGCTCTTTGGGATATTTCAGCATTTTCAGGTTTTCCAGAAGATCCGCCAGCACCATTTCTTCATTATGGGCGGGAATGACCACGGCGAACCTGCTCTTTGGCGGTGCCAGATTTTTTTCTTTTCGATGCCACATGCCGCATACAGCAATGACCGTGTAGTAAATGGTAAAGAACGCCACGATCAGCTGCACGGGAATCATGATTATATCGAGTATGTAAGTCATCATTCTTTCCCTTCGCCGTCTCCGCCGGCAGTTCTCCTAGTTCTCCCTGCTTTCCGTTTTGCCTTTCTGCGGTTCAGGAAGGTATTCATCATGCCGAACATGATATAGCCGGCGCAGAGGGCAGCTGCCCATACGGGCCAGTAGAAAATGGTGCAGATGATAAAGAAAGCCAGGCAGATGAGGAGTGCCGGCAGATGGAGCTGGTCGGCGCTGGCGCCTTTATTGTCGGGATAGTGGATTTCACTGACCATAAGGAATGCCAGAAGCAGCACGCAGAGCACGGCCAGCCAGTTCCAGATTTTAATGCCGGAGAGCACATAGGCAGCCACAATGACGCCGGTGGTCGGGCAGGGCAGGCCTTCGAAATAGCCGTGCACGCTGGTGACCTTCACATTGAACCGGGCCAGGCGGAAGGCGCAGAAGGTGCCAAGGAGGGCACAGGGAATGAATCCCAGAGGTCCCAGTTCATGAAGCTGGTAGGCATACATGAGGGCGCCGGCGGCAATGCCAAAGGAAATATCATCGGAAAGGGAATCCAGTTCCACACCCATGGGGCCTGCGGTGTGCAAGGCACGGGCCACTCTTCCGTCAAGGGCATCCGCCACCATGGCAATGAGAATGAATACAGCCGCCGTTTTGAAATTGCCCTGAATGGACATCATAATCGACAGGCCGCCGAACAATGCATTTGTTGCTGTTACGGCATTTGCAATCCAAGATTTATTCACTTACTTCAGCCTCCCTACGACAGTCAGGCCGCCTTTGACCTTGTCGCCTTTTTTTACACAGATTTCGCAGTCACCGGGAATGTAGAGCTCCGTGCAGGAGCCGAATTTAATCATTCCGTACAGTTCCCCCTTTGTGAGCTTGTCCCCCAGATTCTTCCAGGAAACCACCCGCCTTGCCAGGATGCCTGCAATGAGGATGACCAGAATGGACCGGTTCTTTCCGGTAATACCGATGGCCCCCCGTTCATTCTCAAAGCCCACTCCTTCCTTATAGGCAGGAAGGAAACGGCCCTGGGTGTAGGACTGGTACTTGATTTCTCCCGCCATGGGGCTGCGGTTGCAGTGCACATCAAAAATGGAGAGGAAAATGGTTATCTTGTGACACTTCTCACCAAGAAAAGTATCTTCCTCCACATCATGGGATACATCCACCACCGTGCCGTCCGCCGGTGATACCAGGATATCGTCGCCGGGGACAATCTTATTGTTTCTGGGCGGGCATCGGAAGAAATAGGTAAAATACAGACAAAGTACGAACGGTATCACTGCCAGGTAATACCATTTCAAATAACACAGTACAGCTCCGAGAAGGAAAGTCACCGCCATGAAGGGATAGCCTTCCTGTAATATGATAGGTTTTTTCAGCATCACTTACTCCCGCGTTCTTTTTTCCATTTCTTGACGGCCCGCATAAACTTAGGCAGGGCCATCATGCGCCCGATGCGGCTGGGCTGCAGGTACAGGCGGTACGCCCATTCCAGACGATTTCTCTGCATCCAGAGAGGCGCCCTCTTCAGGTTGCCGCTCATCACGTCAAATACGCCGCCGATTCCCATGGAAAGAACGCCCAGTTCCTCCTTGTGAGCAGAGAGCCACTTTTCCTGCTTTGGCACGCCAAGGCCGGCAAAAAGGAGCTTTGCCCCGCTTTTTCTTATATCTTCGATAATCTTCTTTTCTTCTTCTTCATTGAAATAGCCGTCATGGCAGCCTACCAGGGAGAAACTCCCGTGGTCTTCCATGAATTTTTTTGCTGCCTTCGCCGCAACCCCCGGATTTCCACCGAGGAAATAGACCGGCCAGTTCATGACAGACGCCTTTTTCAGAAGCTCCGTGGTCAGGTCCGCTCCGGTCACCCTTTCCGGGAAAGGGGTCCCCAGCTTTTCCCCGGCCCAAAGCACGCCGGCGCCGTCCGGCACCACCAGGTCCGCTTCATTCAGTATGCGGGAGAGCTCCCGGTCCTTCTGGGCTATCATAATCATTTCCGCATTGGCCGTGGCAATCATGGAGGGCTTTCCCTCCATAATCTGCTTTTCCGCAAAGGCCACTGCTTCTTCCATGGTCACCGCATGAATGCGGATATCCATGACTACATGGGATGTCAACGTTTTATCCTTCATTTCGTACTGTAATTCGGTGCTTCCTTCGTAATGCTTACATCGTGGGGATGGCTTTCGCGAAGGCCTGCGCCGGTAATCTCAATAAACTGGGTTTCCTCATTCATGGCCTTGATATCCGGCGTGCCGCAGTAGCCCATGGACGCACGGAGACCGCCGATGAGCTGGAAAAGCACATCGGACACATGGCCCTTATATGGAATCTGACCTTCAATGCCTTCAGGCACCAGCTTTTTCGCATTCTGCTGGAAATAGCGGTCCTTGCTCCCGGCCTGCATGGCTCCCAGGGAACCCATACCGCGGTAGGCCTTGTACTTCTTGCCCTGGTAAATGATGGTTTCTCCCGGGCTTTCGTCGGTGCCTGCCAGGAGGTTCCCCAGCATGACAGAAGACGCTCCGGCGCCAAGGGCCTTGGCAATGTCCCCGGAATACTGGATGCCGCCATCGGCAATGATGGGCACCCCTGTACCTTCAGCGGCCCTTGCGCAGTCATAGACTGCCGTAATCTGGGGCACGCCGATACCGGCCACCACGCGGGTGGTGCAGATGGAGCCCGGTCCGATGCCTACCTTCACCGCGTCTACGCCGGCTTCGATTAATGCCTTCGTGGCTTCATAGGTGGCCACGTTGCCTGCAATGAGTTCCAGATGGGGGAAATCTTTGCGGAGGCGGCGGATGGTCTCAAGCACCCCTTCGCTGTGGCCATGGGCGGTGTCGATGACAAGTACATCCGCCTTGGCAGAGAGGAGTGCTTCCACCCTTTCTTCCACATCCGGAGTAACGCCGATGGCAGCGGCGCACAGAAGACGGCCGTCCTCATCTTTCACTGCGTTGGGATATTTCTTCATCTTTTCGATATCCCTGATGGTGATGAGCCCCTTCAGGTATCCGTCCTTGTCCACCAGCGGCAGCTTTTCAATGCGGTGGGCCTTCAGGATTTCCTTGGCTTCATCAATGGTTGTATTTTCCGGTGCCGTCACCAGACCCTCGGAGGTCATGATGTCGCTGATGGGACGGGAAAGGTCCGTCTCAAAGCGCATATCCCTGTTGGTGATGATGCCCACCAGCTTTCCCTCTTCCGTAATGGGAACGCCGGAAATATGGTATTTATTCATGAGCTCATCCGCATCGGCCAGGGTGTTGTCCGGAGCCAGATAAATGGGGTCCACAATGACGCCGTGCTCAGACCGCTTCACCAGCTTCACTTCCCGGGACTGCTCGTCAATGCTCATATTTTTATGGATAACGCCAATGCCCCCTTCCCGGGCCATGGCAATGGCCATTTCCGCTTCCGTCACCGTATCCATGCCGGCACTCATGATTGGAATATTCAGCCGGATATGTCTTGTGAGGTTCGTGCTCACGTCAACGTCCCTTGGAAGAACGGTGGAATGGGCAGGAATCAGGAGCACATCATCAAAGGTAAGCCCTCTCTTGCCAAACTTGTCTGCTCTCATCATAGCCTCCATTTCTTGAAATCAGATTTCCTCTTTCACTCTTTGGGTATATGATTTTGAATCCATTAATTTAATCATTATACCATAAACAAAAGGTACAGGAAAACAGGAATTGCAAATGGAAAAAGCTTTCCCCTCTTTATCCCTTTTCATCCTCATAAAGCCGCTTGAAGAAGGCGCCGCCGAAACGGTGGGACAGCTCATCTTTGAAATCGGCGCCGCCGTCCACCGCCCGCTTTGCTTCCTTCCTTGCTCTTTCCAGAAGGGGCAGGTCCCTTACGATATCCGCCGCCTTCAGGTCCGGCATGCCGTGCTGGTGGTAGCCGAAAAATTCACCGGAACCCCGAAGGAGGAGATCCTTTTCGGAAAGGAGGAAACCATCCTCTATTTCGCACATGAGCTTCATACGGAGCTCCGTCACTTCATTATGATTATCGGAATAAAGAATGCAGTAGGACTGGGCCCTTCCCCTTCCTACCCGCCCCCGCAGCTGGTGGAGCTGGGAGAGGCCGAAACGGTCCGCCCCGTAAACAAACATGATGGTGGCGTTGGGCACATTCACCCCCACTTCGATGACAGAGGTGGCCACCAGGAGATTGATTTTCCCGTCATGGAAATCGGCCATGACCTCGTCCTTTTCTGCATTCTTCATGCGTCCGTGCACCAGGCCCACATGGAACATGGGAAATACCTTTTCCTTCAGCTCTTCATACACCGCCACAGCAGAAGCCAGGTCCTGCTTCTCGCTCTTTTCCACCAGCGGGCACACCACATACACCTGATGGCCGGCGGTCATTTCCCTTCCCATGAAATTGAACACCCGCTGCAGCATGGCACTTCCGATGGCATAGGTCTTCACCGGATGCCTTCCCGGCGGCATGCCGCGGATGGAGGACACGTCCAGATCCCCATAAATGGAAAGGGCCATGGTCCTTGGAATAGGCGTGGCTGTCATGACAAGGATATGGGGATAGCCCCCCTTCGTTTCCAGCGCCTTCCTCTGCTTTACGCCGAAACGGTGCTGCTCGTCCGTAATCACCAGTCCCAGATGGGCAAAGACCACATCCTCCTCAATCAAGGCGTGAGTGCCGATGAGCACATGGATGGAGCCGTCTTTCAAGCCCTTCAGGATTTCATTTCTTTCCTTTGTCTTCGTCTGCCCCGACAAATAGGCCACATGGATGGGAAGGCCCTTATAAAACTCCTGAAACGTCCGGTAATGCTGTCCTGCCAGCACCTCCGTCGGCGCCATCAAGGCTCCCTGGTATCCGTTCTCCACGATTTTCGCCAGCGCCAGCGCCGCCACCGCCGTCTTGCCGCTGCCCACGTCCCCCTGGATGAGACGCTGCATAGGGACAAGTCCTTCCATATCATCCTCAATGTCGGCAAAGGCCTGCCGCTGCCCTTCGGTCAGGTGGAAGGGAAAATTTTTAAGCACCGCCTGCACCAGTTTCCCGGAGGGAGCGCACTTGATGCTCATCACATGCTGCTCCCGCTTCTTCCGAAGGAGCAGGATGCCTGCCTGCATGAAGAAAAGCTCCTCAAACGCCGTGCGGCGGCGGGCTTCCTTCTGCTCCTCCCAGTTCTTCGGACTGTGCATGGCCCGGGCCGCCTCCAGACGCCCCATGAGATGCTCCCGCAGGAGCGTTTCCGGCGGCAGATTTTCCTCCATATCCTCCACATGGTCCAGGGCGAAGGAAATCATATCCCGCATCTTCCCGATGCGGATGCCCTCGGTCAAAGGATACACCGGCACCAGCTTCTGGAAAGAAGAGAGCTCATCGGGAGACACCACTTCGATTTCCGCATTGGAAATCTGCAGCTTTCCGTAGTTATATTCAATGCGGCCATAGGCCAGCACATAGGTATCCTTCCGGAAGGTGTCCACCTTCCAGGGCTGGTTGAAATACACCAGCGTCACCGCGCCGGTGCCGTCCACCAGGAGCACATTCAGTATGCTCATGCCCCGGCGCGGCGTCATCAGCCGCATATCCGCCACTTTGCCGTAAATGACCGCCTCGTCATCCGGCCGAAGTTCTTCCATCTTTGTGATTTTGGTCCAGTCCTGGTAACGGCGGGGATAGAAGGAAATGAGATCCTCCACCGTGGCTATGCCAAGCCGCGCCAGCTTTTCCTTCATACTGGGCCCTACGCCCTTGATATATTGTACGGAATCTGATAAATGCATGAAGAAGACCTTTCCGAATACAGTGCCCGAAAGGATTTCCTCTCCGGGCGGAAACTGGGATTCTCTGTTTATTATATTCCTGAAAATTGATTACGTAAAAGACTTGCTTAAAAAAAGCAAGTGTGATATATTATGAATGTTGCAATTGCGGAAGTGCAAGGAGGTGTAGCACATGGCTAACTATTGTGAAGTTTGCGGCAAGAAAACCGCTACGGGATTCAACGTATCCCATTCCCATCTGAAAACAAAGAGAACCTGGAAACCGAACATCCAGAGAGTTCGCGTACTGGTAGACGGACAGGTCAAGAGAATGAATGTCTGCACTCGTTGCCTTCGTTCTCATAAAGTAAACAGAGACATCTGATTTATTTGCATTTTCAGCCGGCCAAAGCCGGCTTTTTTGCATGGAATTTTTAAATTTCCTACACATAATATATATAATAGGTAAGGAAAAAGGAGCGGTGAAATCATAGATCCTGTGATTTCACCGCTCCTTTCCATTACTTTCCTTTCACCCAAGGATGATTGGACCGCCGGTGGCGTATCCGCCTTCTCCCCCAGGGAGAAATGACTCTTCTTTCCACGGGGCCCACCTGCTCCTTATGCAGCAGAGACAGGTCCCCTTTCACTTCCTGGTCATTCGCCTTTTGTTTTTTCGTCAGGGGAAGCAGCAGTTTCTTCAGCTTTTCCAGCACCTTCAACGCTTTTTCCATCCCTTTCTGCCGCCTCGGCCTGTTTCTGCCTGGCCCTTTCCTCAATCTTTGCCCGGTACTCTTCCGCAGTGCTCTTCACGCCTGCCTTCGCCTGGCTGGCGGCTTCCATGGCAGCATCCCGATACCGGCCTGCCGATTCCACCACCCTGTCGGAGATTTCCTGAGCCTTGGCCTGGGCCATTCCCGCCTGCTCCTGGGCCTGGATTTTCAGTTTGTTCGCCTGGATTTTCGCTTCCTGCATCTGTACCCGGGCCTGGGCCTTCAGCTTGTCGGATTTCAGCTTCATCTGCTGAGACTGGATTTCAGACTGCCGCTTCATTTCCTCCGTCTTCTTCTGAAGCTCACCCATCTGCTCCCGAGCCTGGGCCTTCATTTCGTCCGCCCGGCGGGCTGCATCCTTTCTGAACTCCCTGGACTTGATACGGGCAATGGCCTGCAGATCCCTGGCCGTTTTTTCCGCCGTTTCCTGGGCCACTTCAGAAGCGCCAAGGGCAGTGTACTTTGCCTTTTCAATCTGCTCATCAGTGACACCGGCCTTCTTCAGCGCATCCACCAGCTTATTTCCCAGAATCCCTGCAGACTCCGTGAGCTGGCGGGCCAGCTTGTCCACCGCTTCATGAGCCTTTTCCGGATACACATCGTTCCAGTTCTTCTTCAGCTCCGCCGTGAAATCCTTCTTCTCATCGCCCAGGGGTTCATCCTTCTTCGGATTTTCCTCCAGCTCCTTCACATCCTTTTCCCCTTCCGCCTTTTCTTCCTCAAAAACAGCGCGATAGGGCTTCGTATCATCGGGCATGCCATCCTTGATCCAGCGCTGGGCAGCCTTGCCGATGCCGTAGGTCACGGAAACGCCGATGGGAATCTGCATGAAGGAAATAGGAATCAGCGTGGCCAGGGTAGAACCTACCACCGTAGCCCCCAGGGAACCGATAAAGGACAGCACCGCCTTCTGGTTCAGCTCCACACCATAGACCGTGCCGATTTTGGAAATCATGTATACCTCATTAGCCACCAGTGCTGCGGTGCCCAGAAGAGGAGCCGCCACAATCACTCCGGCACGGCCGGCAGCCCAGCGAATCAGGCCCTCCGCTTCCTTGTCCCTGTCATCAATGATGTTAATTTCCATATCCGGCTCCGGAGAATCCACATGAACCTCCTCGGTCTCCTCGGAAGGAGCGGCCTGTACAGAAGCCTCTGCCTTTTCAGCCGGAAGACCGGCTTCTTCCTTCGGTACCGGAGGCTTAGCCGCTTCCATTTCCATCGGCGGCTTGGCCGTTTCTTTTACTTCAGGAGCTGCTTCGGGACGAACTGCCGGTGTCTTTTCCATAATCTTTTCTTCGCTCATAGAAACCTCCCTGCCCGGACCTCCGGGCCAGTCAATGATAACACTGCAAACACAGAGAATGGCTGATTCTATGCAGTACTATATTCAGACCATTTATACTTCTATTATACCTAAAACCTATCCAATGTACCAATAGGATTTATCATTTTGCAAAGGAATCGGATTTTATATTTAATCATCCAAGAAGAGCTTTCAGATTTTCTTTTGCAGACCTGCCATTGATACGCCTCCTTCCAGAGCCGGACTATCCATATAGAAACAGCACCGGCGAAGTCCTCTCAGAAATCCTGCAGGCGCCCATCCATGGAGCAGGAGGGAGGAGATGAAAAGGAGGCTGCTTCACTTCAGTGCACTGGAAAATGGAAAATAAAGAGCATAACGGCCAGGGGTTAAGGTTAAGGCAGGACGGACTGCCTGATGTGGTATGTTCTTTTCCATGCAAAAAGGCTTCACAGATGTTTGTGAGGCCTTTTTTTGAATATTCTGCATAGATGAAAGAAGTCTGAATAGAATAATCCCCGTCCTCCATAAAAGGGCGGGGATTTTTTATTGGGTGTGATGAACCGGCTGAATTGATTATGAAAAAGAGTTTCGGTGTTCCTCAGGGCTCCGCCCAGCTCATTTCTGAGAAAGGAGCTTAACGTTACGCACTTTCCTTCCCACCCCAACTGTTATTTTCTGAGCTGCAGAAGATGAATGGCTGCAGGAGGCGGGAATGTTCCTTTTTCTGAGCCCTCTTACCAGTCGGTGAGACCGCCGTCTACGGGGATGGCGGCGCCGGTGATGAAGGAGGCTTTGGGAGAGAGGAGGAAGGCGATGAGTTCTCCCACTTCTTCCGGGCGGCCGATGCGCATCAGGGGGTACCAGTCCCCCATTTCTTTACGGCTGCCGCCGTAGTCGTGAAGCTGTTTGTCCAGAAGGGGTGTGTCGATATCTCCGGGGCACACCACATTGGCCCGGATGTTTTCTACTGCCAGTTCCAGGGCCAGGGAGCGGATGAAGGAAACCAGGGCGCCCTTGGTGGCACCGTAGAGGCTGCACTGTACATTGCCCTGGAGGGCGGCGTCGGAGGCCACGGCCACGATGCTGCCTTCCGCTCCTCTCATGGCGGAGATGGTCTCTCTTGCCAGTTTCATGGCGCCGAAGACGTTGACGGAAAAGAAATGCTCTATTTCCTCGTCGGTGGTATTTTCCAGCAGTTTTTCTTCATAAATGCCGGCGGAGAGGACAAGGCCCGTGATTTTTCCAATGGATGAAGCCGCTTTCACCGCCCTTTGGCAGTCCTCTGTCACCGTCACGTCACAGGGAACGTAGAGGCTCCCTTTCACCTGGTCCTGGGCCTGCTGCCCCCGTTCTTCATTTCTTCCCAGAAGAACGGGACGGATGCCTTCTTCTGCAAGGATTTTAGCGGTGGCAAGGCCGATGCCTGAGGTGCCGCCGGAAATCAAAACTGTCTGTATCATGGAATTCTCCTTATTTCGCAAGGGAAGAAACGTAAACGAACTGGATACCCTCTTTTTCAAGCTGCGGCACCATCTGGCGGAAAGCCTCCGCTGTCTTGGGTCGGCAGTGGCCGATAATGACGTAGGTACCATATTTCTGTGCCCGCTTGGCGGCTTCCCGAATCATAGCGGAAATGGCGGCCACGTCGGCTTCATTATCCACAAAAAGATCATTCCTCACGTAGGGCACGCCGTAGGAGGCGGCTGCTGCGTCGGCGGCGGTGGTGGAATTGGTGCGGCTGTCGAAGAAGAAGAGGCGGCGGTGGTGAAGTTCATTCATCACCACGTCCATGGTGTGCCGATCCGTAGTGGCCTTGGAGCCCTGGTGGTTATTGATACCCACCGCTTCGGGCACCTGGGAGAGGGAGCTCTTCAGGAGGCTCCGGATTTCCTCATCACCCATGGAAGTGAGGATGACCTTGGATTCCATGCCGATACCGGAAACCGATTCCATGGGCTGGTGAAGAATCACAGGAAGTCCATGGGCGTGCCAGGAGAGAGCGGCGTCCCTGGTGTGAACCTGGTTCGGCATAACCGCCAGGGTAAGGGGAATGCCCAGGGATTCATAGACATGCTGGGATTCCAGGTCCCGCCCTGCATCGTCAATGACGACGGCCAGCTTTCCCTTCACCGCAGCGGGAACATTGGGCTTAGGTGCGGCGGCCGGTGCGGCTTTTGCAGGAGCGGCACTCTGCTTGGCAGGAGCTTTTGTATTTCCTGCATCCTTCTTCACGGAAGGAGCCGCTTTGGAAGAAGCGGAGGAAATAGAGGCGGATGAGGCAGATGAAGCGGAAGCAGCAGAAGCAGAAGGAGCAGCTGCTTTTCCCTCATGGGAAGGAGCGGCGGCTGTCTTTTCACCGCTTTCCCCTTTTCCTGTGATTTTCGACACAATGGCGGGCAGGCTGAAGGAAGATGTCTTTTCTTCCTTTGCACCGGCTGCGGGAGCAGAAGAGGTTTTTGAAGTGCTCTTTTCCTTAGCCGGCTCTTCATCGTCTGCCTTCACCTGTACCGTCACCACCTTGTCCATGGCGGCCTTGATTTTTTCCTTCACGCTTTCCGGCGTGCCCTGGTCCTCCTTCGGCACCAGGCCCTGCATTTCCTTGTCGTTAAACAGGTGGCCGATAGTGGTCACGTTCTGGGCCACCTCCGAATCGGGAGCATTGGTCATGCGGTCCGTCATGTAGGCGGATCCCATAATAAGAGCAATAAAGAAAAGAAGCACTAGAAATGGATGTCCCCCTTTCTTTGCTGCTCTCGTTCTCCGTACCCGTTTTTTCCCTGCCATAGTTATCTCCTCATCATGAAATCCTGGTTATCGAATTTATTTTCTACATTATAGCATATCAGGGAAAAGGTTCAGAGGGTTGTGGTATCGCTGCTTCGCAGCGATAAGTATGAAGACAGCGTTACGGAATTTACATTTGTGACACCGGTGGTACATGCCGATGAGCCATAGCCTCCTTCCTTCGGAAGGAGGTGTCGCCGTAGGCGACGGAGGATAGGGGCGTCAAGTCCACCAAGGAATTTTCGGACCTATCCTCAGGGCTCCGCCCAGCTCCTTCCTGGGGAAGGAGCCTGCGTTATGAAATTTGCCTTTGTGTCACCATTGACACATGACGAAGTGCAAAAGCCCCCTTCCTTAGGAAGGGGGTGGCCCCTAAAGGGGAAACGACTCACTACATTTTGCGCGTCGCTAGCGCTCCTCCAAAATGTGTTCGCTGTGCACGCCGAAGGCGACGGAGGATAGGGGCGTCAGTTCTTTTCTTGCATTTTTCGGACCTATATTGCCCTATCGGGCAGGGGCTGTGAAAAAATGATTGAGTCTCTATCAGATAGTTAGGCAACCTGGCGGCAGACGCCTTATCGTTATTTTGCAAGGAACAAATTGACACAAACACTCACCCCGCTTCATTGTCATTTCGACCGTAGCGGAGCGAAGTGGAGAAATCTCACTCCAAAATGAGACAAGCCACACTGTGACGGGAGATCTCTCGACTCAGAGTCTCAATAGAGCCAAATACCTTTGCCCTCATATCGACATGCAGCTCCGCTCGAGATGACAATTCGGAGAACAGCTTACTGTTATTTTTGGCAATTTTCTGCATCTATAAACGAAGCGGAAAAGGGGCTGTGAAGAAATGATTAAACATTTTTTCACAGCCCCTTTTCAAATGGCTGTCAATATCCTTTTTTCTTATCCACTTCGTTCAGCAGTTTTTCACCACGGCTGAAGGCGATGAAGTTGGTTTCCAGGAGGTAGGTAAGTTTGTTCCAGAAGTCCGGTACCATGGAGGCAATGTGGGGTGTCATGATGACATTTTCCATATCCCAGAAGGGGTGGTCTTCGGGGAGCGGTTCTTTGGAGAATACGTCCATGCAGGCACCGGCGATTTCTCCTTCCTCCAGGGCCTTTACCAGGGACGGTTCATCCACCACGGAGGCCCGGGCAATGTTGATGAAGAGGGCCGTTTTCTTCATGGCTTTGAATTTTTCTTCGTCGAAAAATTTATCCGTTTCCGGTGTGGCCGGCAGGGCTGCGATGATGATATCCGCTTTTGGCAGGACGTCCATGATTTCTTCCTGGGTGTATACATGGTCCGCAAACATTTCATGGGACAGGTGTTTCTTCACGGCCAGAATGTGGGTTTCAAAGACTTTGGCCCGCTGGGCAATGGCTCTGCCAATGCTGCCGAAGCCTACGATGAGGATGGTCTTGCCGAAGAGGGATTCCCCGTGGGGCCTTGACCATTTGTGGGCTGACTGGCTGCGGACGGCTTCGGGAATGCGGCGGAACCAGGAGAGAAGAAGGGCCATGGTGTGTTCCGATACCGCCCGGTCGTGAACGCCGTGGGAGTTGGTGAGGATAATGGGTCTTTCCATCATGCTGGGGGTAAGGAGTTTTTCCACGCCGTCGGAGAGGGAATGAACCCAGCGTACATGGGGCGCCGCCTGAAGAAGGGGCTCCACATCCTGGAATCCCCAAAGAGCAATGGCGTCGGCGTCTGCCACATGGGGCAGAGCTTCCTTCGGCGATTTGTAGGCCTCCACCACGGAACCGGGCACCGCCTTTTTCAATGCATTGATTTTTTCATCGGATAACTTGTTAATCACAACCAGTTTCATGGGAATCAACCTCTTTCATTGAAATCATGCCAATCCTGTTTTCTATATTATAGCATGAGTGGTGCTCTGGTGAACTAGTGAGCTAGTGGGCTGGTGGGCTGGTGGAACAGTGAGACAGTGAGACAGTGAGACAGTGAGACAGTGAGACAGTGGGACAGTGGGACAGTGAGACAGTGGGACAGTGGGACAGTGGCCCGCTGCGCGGGCCGGGTTCATAGGGTTCAGAGGGTGGCGGTATCGCCCTATCGGGCGATGATTATAAATGCCGCCTGCGGCGGCAGGCGCTGCGTACTTTCCTTCCCTTTGGACCTGTCCCTCTGAGCCGCCGGCAAAAATGACGGTGTCCGGCAGGAAGGATTCTGCTTGGAAGCGATGGTGAGAATGCTGCGGGCTGGATGCAAAGGCAGTCAGTCAGCGGGCAGCGAACAACGGATAGCGGATAGCAGATAGCGGTAAGCGGTCAGTCGAAACCGTCCCACGCAAAAAGCAGGGCGTGGGCCCTGCTTTTTATTTTCCTTCCATCACATCAGTGAAGTTCTTGATGATGACGATTGGTGTTTTCTGGTTGTCGTTGCCGAAGGGGTTGTCGATGAGGATTTTGGCAATCTGCTTCGGGTCCAGGCCCTGGCTCTTGCCGAGGACGGCGGCTCTCTTCAGGTCGTTCACGTCGGCAATGACAGCGCCGTAGGCACCGGTGGCTTTTTTAATCTTTTCACATACGTTGTCCGTGTCGGCGGGACCGTAAACCAGGCATTTATCGAAGGGCGGCATGGTACCGGTGACGTCGTCGATGAGGGAAGCCTGGCGGCAGCGGGCGTAGAACACGCCGTTTTTGCCGAAGATTTTGGCTACGGCGCCCAGGGCGAAGGAGAAGAGCATATTCCATTTGCCCTCTTCGTCCATAGCTGCCTGCATACCGTAAATGCTGGCCATGGAGCCGGCGGAGGGGACGAATCGGTTCATGAGTCTTGCCTGCCAGCATACGTTCAGTTCTTCCGGGCGGACGTAGCGGTTCTGGGTGATGGCTACCACCGACTCAGCGGAGCAGACGATGTCGTGGTCCGTAATCCGGTCGCCTGCGTATTCCAGGATGGCATCCACAATGTTGTCATGATGGGTGAGAATTCTGGTATGGATAGGAACGAGTTCAAGTTCTGCCATTATTTTCTCACCTCCGTTGTGTATTCATAGAGAGCATTCTGCAGCTCTTCTCTGGTAATAACGATTCTTGTCTTGGCGTAGTAGTAGTCGCTTCTTGCTACCACCTGGTAGATAATGTCCATGCCGAATTCCGGGAATGTTTCCAGGTCCTGGAGGATGCTCTGGCCTTTGCCGTCAATGTCCAGGGTGATAAGGAATTTCTTTTCCTTACCGGGGTCCAGGATGAAGGCCTGCCAGTAGTCGTCGGGCCTTGGTACATCAAAGTCGGTGAGGTGGCCCGTCACCTTTGCCTTGTCGTACTGTTCAAAGGGGATGTAAATGCGGACGAAGGCGTCCATAATGGTGCCCAGCTGCTTCCCCACATTTTTGATGGGGATAGTGAAGGACAGTTTCACATGGTGCATGTCCATGGACTCCACATGGAGGGGCGTCCGTTTCGATTTCAGCATACGGAGGACGCAGTCTCCCTTAATCACGGCCACCGCCCAGTAGGCAATGAAACCGAGGCAGATGATAAGGATAATCACTGCCACAATTTTAAGCAATAACAACATTCTTTACTCACTCTCCTACAAGATTTGTTTTTTCCACAGCTGCCGGGCCGAAAAGCCGTTTCACCAGAGGCGCCGCATGGGTAAGGCCGTCGGTGAAATAGAATTCATTCCTGCCTCCCCCTTCCGAGAGCCCATCCTCCTTCCGAAGGATGTCCATGCCCGCTTCCACCGTAGGCAGAGCCGGGTCGATGAAGGGAACGTCCGGAAAGACTTTCTTAAAGGCGCCAGGGGCCAGGGGATAATGGGTGCAGGCCCAGTAGCCGGCATCTATACCTAATGCATGATACTCCTTTGCCGCCTTCTGCACAAGGGCGGAAATGAAATTTTCATCTTTTCCCTGCTCTATAGCCGCCGCCACGCCGTCACAGGGTACCTCCACCCATTCCACATGGGGAAATTTCTTTTCCACATATTTCTTATGGGCATGGGTTTTGATGGAAGCAGGCGTAGCAAAGATGCCTGCCTTTTTCGTGCCCTCCGGCAGGGTGATATCAAGGCTCATCTTCACCACCGGCACCGTCCCTTCCGTAAAGGAAGGGTACACATTAAAGGAAATGGTGTTGCAGGCAATAAGTATCATCTTCACATTCTTTTTGAGAAGGAAATCCTTGATTTCCTCTGCAAAGCGGGCAATTTCATCCCGGCTTCTTTCGCCGTAGGGGTTTCTGGCGCTGTCGCCCAGAAAGACCATGCTTTCTTTGGGGTATCTTTCATGAAGCACCCGGGCCACGGTGAGGCCCCCTACGCCGGAATCCATGATGCCAATCGGTCTGTTGTCCATTATTCTCTATCCCCTTTGGATAAATCAATGAGGGCCGCCAGCTTTTCCTTCGGCAGCCGCACAATCCGGCCTGTTTTCATGTCCGTATAGGTATTCACCGTGCGGCCGGTGGTAAGCAGGGCGCCGGACTTTTCGGAAACCACTTCGTATTCAAAGACCAGCCTTGCCCGGTCTACCTTGCGAAGGTAGGTTTTAATGAGGAGCACTTCGTCATACCGGGCACTCTGGTGGTACTTGACTTCCACTTCCACAATGGGAAATACGATGCCTTCGTCCATGAGCTCCGTGAGGTCCAGTTTCCCCTCCCGCAGGTATTCCACCCGGGCTTCTTCAAAGTAGCGCAGGTAGTTGGCATGGTGCACCACCTGCATGCCGTCGGTTTCGTAAAATTTGACTCTTCTTTTATATGTGAACATAGGAACCTCCATAACTTCTGTATTTTTTAATTATACCACAGAACGATTCTCCCGATGATGCCATGGAAAAGGGATGTAAATGGTTAAAAGTATCTGATGTATAAGAGGTACATGAAGACGCTGGACCCCAAGATTTTCTGCCTCAATGCAGCCTGTAACATTGCGGTAGGAGATTTCTCGACTCCTCTTCACTAGCTCCATGAACTACCGGCATCATTTCGCCGCTGTCCTCCGCTCGAAATGACAATGGAGCTGGAAAGCGCTGATGCCATTTTGCTTTGCTCGGAATAACGCGACGGGCAGCTTACCATCATGCCGGAAAAATCTATAGGGGGCATATAAAAAACTGTGAAGGAATCGTCTCTATTCCTTCACAGCTTTTTCTATTTCCCATAGGTGTCCCATTCCATTTCCATGAGCCGCCAGTTCTGGCTGGCGGAATGCTTCTGGAGCTGGAGGATGTCCTTTTGCTGTTCTTTATTTTCGGACAGGGCGGTTTCCGCTTCCCAGCGGATGTCGTTCAGCTGGTCATCGTACCTTGAGGATTCGATGTTCATCATCCTTTCCTGCAGATCCGTAATGAGGAACTGCTGGTACACCACCATGGCCAGAAGGGCGGCCATGATGAGGTAGAGGGGCCGGTTTCGCTGCCAGTCCAGTTTTTCTTTCCACTGTTTCAAGGCAGTTCCTATTTCCTCATCTCATCGTCTAACTTCTTATTGTCATTCAGCATGGTGAGGTGGTCCTTGGTGAATTCGATCCACAGGCGGGCGGCTCTGGAGAGGAAGCGTCCCTTCTTCCAGATGGCGTAGAGGTGGTGGGTCATTCTCGGTTCCGTCATCACCCTGGTCACCACCCGGCTGTCTTCGCTGTTGGCGGGGCAGAGGCGGGAAGGCAGGATAGCGACGCCCAGGCCGCTGGCCACGGTCTGCAGCATCAGTTCCCGCTGGCTTGTTTCAAAAACCACCTTCGGCGTGAAGCCGATTTTCTTGCAGTTGGCCAGGATATCGTCATGCAGGTTGAAATCGTCCCGGTAGAGCACCAGGGGATAGTCTGCCAGCAGTTTCATGGGCACTTCCCTGTTTTCCTCCAGCGGATAGCCCTTGGGCATGACCACGCACATTTCATCTTCCGACAGGAAGAAGGATTCGAAGTCCTTGTTCGGAATGGTGCAGATAATGCCTACGTCGATGATACCTTCCTGCACGGAGGATTCGATGACCTTGGAGCCGTGTTCATAAAGTTTGATGGCAATCTGGGGGTAGGTGCGCTTGAATTCGCCCAGAAGCTTGGCAAATACGTGGGCGTCCGTAATGGGCGGAAGGCCGATTTCGATGGTGTCCTGCTTCAGGTTGAATTCGTTTTCAAAATCCGATTTCAGATGTTCGAAAACGAAAAGGCAGCGTTTGGCGTAGTTGTAGAAAATGGTGCCGGGTGCCGTGATTTCTACGGTTTTGGCGTTGCGGATGAAAAGGGTGACGCCCAGCTCATCTTCCAGGGATTTAATCATGCGGCTGATGGCGGACTGGGAAATATGGAGGTTTCTGGCAGCCTTGCTGAAGCTCTTCTGCTGTGCTACTTCCATGAAATACTTCAAATGACGATAATCCATTCTTCTTTCCTCCTGTCGATTTTCTATTTTGACAGAAAGGCGGTTTCTGTCATGAATTCATGGGAAGCGCCGATTCATCCACAGGGGCAAAGCAGTGCTTCTCTTGTGTAAAAAATGACTTTATTCTATAATAATGATGTGTCTAACAGGACGCAGCCTGAGGTACAGTGTTTCATGATTTGTATAGAATGAAGTCCGGACATCTATGCATATTTATCATAGAACTATTGTACATAATTTCCAGGCATCTTGCAAGAGAAAGAGATGAAAAAGGGACTTCCCCTTCCGGATTTTCTACCGCCCGTGCTTTGGTGCAGGGAGCATTCCCTCTCCCCTTTCCTGCAGGTATTTTCAAAGAAAAACAGGGGACTGTTTTTCAGAAAAGGAGTTGTTGATTCTGTGAGAAAAGTAAAAACAATGGATGGAAATACAGCTGCTGCGTATATTTCCTACGCATTCACTGAAGTAGCTGCCATTTATCCGATTACCCCTTCCTCTCCCATGGCGGAATCGGTGGATGAATGGTCCGCCCACGGAAAGAAGAACATTTTCGGCGACACGGTTCACGTTGTGGAAATGCAGGCCGAAGGCGGCGCTGCCGGCGCTTTTCACGGCTCCCTCCAGGGCGGTGCCCTGACCACCACCTATACCGCATCCCAGGGGATGCTCCTCATGATTCCAAATATGTATAAAGTGGCAGGCGAACTGCTGCCGGGCGTATTCCACATCGCTGCCCGCGCACTGGCCAACCATGCCCTCTCCATTTTCGGCGACCACCAGGACGTCATGAGCGCCCGTGCCACCGGCTGCGCCATGCTGGCAGAAGCAAACGCCCAGGAAATCATGGACCTGGCCGGCATTGCCCATCTGGCTGCCATCAAAGGCCGGATTCCTTTCATCAACTTCTTCGACGGCTTCCGTACCAGCCATGAAATCCAGAAGGTGGAAGTTTTGGGCTATGATGAACTGGCTCCCTTAATCGACCAGAAGGCTCTCGCTGAATTCCGTGCCCGTGCCCTCAGCCCGGACCATCCGGTGATTCGCGGCACCGCTGAAAACCCGGATGTCTATTTCCAGCACTGCGAAGCAGCCAACCCCTTCTACAATGCCCTGCCTGAAATCGTCCAGGACTACATGGACAAAATCAGCAAAATCACCGGCAGAAGCTACCACCTCTTCGACTACTACGGCGCTCCCGATGCAGACCGTATGGTCATTGCCATCGGCTCCGTCACCGATATCTGCAAAGATGTCACCGATGCCCTGAACGCCCATGGCGAAAAGGTAGGCGTCCTGAACGTTCATCTCTACCGCCCGTTCTCTGTGAAACACTTCCTCTCCCAGATTCCGGAAACCGTGAAGAAAATTGCAGTCCTTGACCGCACCCGCGAACCCGGCGCCATCGGCGAACCGCTCTACCTGGATGTGGTTTCCGCCATCGCTTCCTCCGGCCGCTCCATCAAAGTATGCGGCGGACGCTACGGCCTTGGCTCCAAGGACGTAATTCCGGAAGATATTATGGCAGTCTATGAACACCTGAAGGAAGAAAATCCGCGCCATAATTTCACCCTTTCCATCAACGACGACGTCACCGGCCTCTCCCTTGCACCCGTTCCGGTTCCGGAAATGCCGAGCAAACTGGTTTCCTGCAAATTCTGGGGCTTCGGCAGTGACGGCACCGTAGGCGCCAACAAGAGCGCCATCAAAATCATCGGCGACCACACAAACCTCTATGCCCAGGGCTACTTTGCCTATGACTCCAAGAAATCCGGCGGTGTCACCATTTCCCACCTCCGCTTCGGCGAAGACCCCATCCGGAAGCCCTACCTCATCCGGAAGGCCGACTACATTGCCTGCCACCGTCCGTCCTACATTTATAAATACGACCTCCTTAGGGGCTTCAAACCCGGCGGCATTTTCCTTCTGAACTCCCCCTGGAGAAAGGAAGACCTGGACCGGGTACTGCCGGCTGCCATGAAACGGAAGCTCGCTGCCCTTCATGCGAAGTTCTACATCATCGATGCCTTTGAAATTGCAAAGAAAATCGGTCTGGGCGGCCGTATCAACATGATCATGCAGGCTGCCTTCTTCCACCTCACCCACATCATTCCCGATGAAGATGCGGTGAAGTACCTGAAGGATTCCAATGAAAAATCCTACGGCCGTAAGGGCCAGAACGTGGTGGACATGAACAATGCCGCCGTGGACGCAGGCATGACCGGCATGGAAGAAGTGGAAGTTCCGGCAGAATGGGAACACGCCACCACCGGCGGCTCCATTGCCAGAGTAGCCCGTCCTGATTTCGTCAAAGACGTATGCGACGTCATGAACCGCCAGGAAGGGGACGACCTCCCTGTTTCCACCTGGAAAGGCCTGGAAGACGGCACATTCCCCTCTGGCACATCCAAGTACGAACGTCCCGCTGCTGCCATCAACATTCCTGAATGGATTCCTGAAAACTGTATCGAATGCAACCAGTGCTCCGTGGTATGCCCCCATGCCACCATCCGTCCGGTCCTGGTAACGGAAGAAGAAGCGGAAAAAGCACCGGAAGGATTCATTGTGAAAGAATTCAGGGGCCCCGTGAAAGGCCTGAAATTCCGCATCGTCATCGATCCGGAAGACTGCTACGGCTGCGGCATCTGCGCCAACACCTGCCCGGCTCCCAAGAAGGCTCTCGTCATGAAGCCTGCTGAAACCCAGCTGCCGAAACAGGAACTCTGGGACTACGCCATGAAGCTTCCTGCCCGCAAGAACCCGCTGGGCAAGGGCAACCTCAGAAGCGCCCAGTTTGAACCGACCTACTTTGAATTCTCCGGCGCCTGCGCAGGCTGTGGCGAAACACCGTATATCAATATGGTGACCCGCCTCTTCGGCGACCGCATGATGATTGCCAATGCCACCGGCTGCTCCTCCATTTACGGAGCCAGCTCCCCCTCCATGCCTTACACAAAGAATGCCAGAGGCCAGGGACCGGCATGGGCCAACTCCCTCTTTGAAGACAACGCGGAATACGGTCTGGGCATGCACCTGGGCGAAGCCAAACTTCGCGACCGTCTCACCGGCAAACTGAAGGAAGCACTCCCCGCTGCCGATGATACCGTAAAGACTGCCATCGAAGAATGGCTGGACAAGAAGGATATCGGAAACGGCACCAGAGACAGGGCAGACAAACTGGAAGCCGCCCTCACTGCAGAAGTTTCCGCTCATCCGGAATACAAGGAACTTTTGGACCTCAAAGACCACTTCGTGAAGAAATCCCAGTGGATCTTCGGCGGCGACGGCTGGGCCTATGATATCGGCTTCGGCGGCCTTGACCAGGTTCTTGCCTCCGGCGAAGACGTGAACGTCCTCGTACTGGATACAGAAGTGTACTCCAATACCGGCGGACAGTCCAGTAAATCCACCCCCGCCGCTGCCATTGCCAAATTCGCAGCCTCCGGCAAGAAGACAAAGAAGAAAGACCTTGGCATGATTGCCGTTTCCTACGGCTACATCTATGTAGCACAGATCGCCCTGGGCGCCGACATGAACCAGGCATTCAAAGCCATCAGCGAAGCAGAAGCCTATCCGGGACCGTCCCTCATCATCGCCTACGCTCCCTGCATCAATCACGGTCTGAAAGCAGGCATGGGCAAGTCCTCTGAAGAAGAAAAGAGAGCCGTGGAATGCGGCTACTGGTGCAACTGGCGCTACAACCCCACCCTTTTGGAACAGGGTAAGAACCCCTTCCATCTGGACAGCAGGGAACCGAAAGGAAACTTCCGGGAATACCTCATGGGCGAAGTCCGCTTTGCATCCCTTGCCAAACTCTTCCCCGACAAGGCAGAAGAACTCTTCGAAAAGACAGAAAGAGACGCCAAACAGCGCCGCGAAAACTACGTCCGTATCCAGAAATCCTACGATATGGAAATCGAAGCAAGAAAAGCAGCTGAAAATAAATAATCAGCAGACTGAAAAAGCCATGGCCATGGGCCATGGCTTTTTCTGATGGGTTCAAAGGGTTCAGAAGGTTCAAAAGGTTCAAAAGGTTCAGAGGGTTCAGAGGGGTGGTGGCGGCTTCGCCGCAGGTTATGGCCGCCTACGGCGGCGGGTTGTGTAGAAAGGTTGTGTTCGCTTCGCTCAAGGAAAAGGAGAGAATTTAAAGTCCGGACCTATCCTCAGGGCTTCGCCCAGCTCCATTCCGGCCGGGCAAACAAAAGGAAAGCGATTCTAAATTTCTTGTTTCCCCTTGAGGGGGAACGCCTCGAAGAGGCAAAGGGTGTACGAGGTTAAGAATGATGATGCTGCTCCATTGTTATCCTACGCAGGGC
>NZ_UPZP01000009.1 GCF_900538805.1 uncultured Dialister sp. | reverse complement strand
TCCTGCAGCACCGGTGACACTAAACAAGATCCCGTAACGCTGACTATATACTCATCGCCGCGAGGCGGCGATACCTTCCCCTCTGAACCCTTTGAACCTTTTGAACCCTCTGAACCCGGGCCGCGAAGCGGCCCCATAAAATAACTATTGACATCACCCATTTCTTTTTGTATAATAATCAAGTCATTGTACATAGGTGCCATGACGCAACCGCACGAATAGGGCTTTGAAAATGCAGAAATGCTGCCTGCATCGGCGAGTATAGTAAAGAGGAGGTGCACAAATGTACGCAATTATCAAAACAGGTGGAAAACAGTACGTTGTTGAAGAAGGCAAGGTTATTTCCATCGAAAAACTGGACGTTGAAGAAGGTGCTGAAGTTACTTTTGACGAAGTTCTTCTGGTTTCCGGAGATGACGTCAAGATCGGCGCGCCCAACGTGGCAGGTGCCAAGGTAACCGGCAAGGTCCTTGAACAGGGTAAGGAACGCAAGATCCGTATCTTCAAGTACAAGGCTAAGTCCAACTACCGCCGCCGCCAGGGTCATCGTCAGCCTTTCACAAAGGTTAAGATTGAAAAAATCGAAGCATAATGATCACTGTAAAAATGCTTCACGATGAGAAAGGTCTCTATCGGGGCTTTTCCATTCGTGGACACGCAGATGGTTATGAAAAGGATGGGGAATATGATCTCATCTGTGCCGCCGTCAGTGCCATCACATTGACCACTGCCGGTGGACTTAAGGATGTACTTCATCAGGAAGGGACCTTTGATTCTGACTTCGGCTTCATGCAGGTGGAAATTTCATCCCCGGAGGATGAAAAAAGCCAGGTTCTTTTCCAAACCATGGTTCACGGTCTTCGGAACGTGGAAAACCAATACCCCCGCCATTTAAAGATTCTAGACATAAAGGGGTGAATTTCATGTTACTTTTTGATCTTCAGTTATTCGCTCATCATAAAGGTGCGTCCAGCACAAGCAACGGCCGTGACTCCAACGCCCAGCGCCTTGGCACAAAGATGCACGCAGGACAGATTGCTAAACCTGGCAACATCATCGTTCGTCAGAGAGGCACCCATCTCCATCCCGGCCTGAACGTTAAGATCGGCAAGGATGACACACTCTTTGCTACCGCAGAAGGCAGAATCGCTTTCGAACGTCTTGGCAGAGACAAGAGGCAGGTCAGCGTATATCCTGTTGAGGAATAAGAGCAGAAAGAGCTGCAGGAAACTGTGGCTCTTTTTTTATGCTGTGGACACGCCCTTGCGGGCGTGAGGGTTCAAAGGGTTCAAAAGGTTCACAGGGTTCAGAGGGTTGTGGTGGCGCTTTTTAAATAATTGAAGGCGCCAGTTTGTATAAAACAACTTTAGTGGGCTAGTGGGCTAGTAAAACCGTACAACCGCCCTTCGGGCGAGGAAAAAGCGCACCCCCTTTGGTGGCTGTCGCCACCACCTTTCTCCCGCAAGCGGGGGCACAACAACCCGTGCTTAATGTAGAGCAACTTTTTGAAGCAAATGTTTACCGGGGCTTTATTGTCCCACCGCTTTTGCGGGGGGAAGGTGGTGCCGCAGGCACCAAAGGGGGAAAAGCCACCGAAGGTGGCTAATTCACCGCCATGTTGTTTCTCGCATGTGAAGCCAAAGACTAGCATAGAGCAAACTTCCCCCTCCGGGGGAAGTACCGCCGACAGGCGGGGATAGGGGTGTATTTCCGACGGGCGTCAGCCCGGTTTGCCTGTTTTTCAACGCCCGTCAGGGCGGTTATCTGGTTTTATCATAAGAAGCGCCTTACACGAATTAAATGGCGCCCACCACCTGCCGCTGTAGGCGGCTCCTTCCCGCTGACTGGTATTTACTACCGACTGTCTCATATGCTTCAAGTACCGAGATCCTTCGCTGCGCTCAGGATGACGGTGGGGCGGGAAGGCAAATCCCGTAACGCTGTCTTCATAAGCATAGCCGCCAAAGGCGGCTATCCACAACCCTCGGCGCCAAGGGCGCCGTCAAACTTAAGAACCCTCCGGCCGTAAGGCCGGTCAATCTTAAGAACCTTCCCACTCTGAACCCTCACGCCCCAGGCGTGTCACAAGGGCGCAGTGCCCTATAAAATATCATTTCCCTTATTGACGTTACAGAAGTTTTATACTACCATAGTTGTAAACTATCAGATGCCTTATAGGGAAATTCCGCCTATAGAGCCATAGAAGGAGGAGTTATTCATGATTGAAGTCTTAGTGAATGGCGCAGCCGGACGCATGGGGAGTGAAGTGGTCCGTTCTGTGATGGCTGAGGAAGGATTGGAAATCGCAGGGGCCGTAGATCCCGGCGAAGCAGGGAAGGATCTGGGGGAAGTCGTCGGCACCGGTCATAACGGCATTACCATTTCTCCCTCCCTGGAGGAAGCGTTCAAGGTGAAGAAGCCGGACGTGGTGGTGGATTTCACAAGCCCCAAGGTGATTTATCAGAATGCGAAGTTTGTCCTTGAAAACGGTGTGAACATGGTCATCGGTACTACGGGACTTACCGCGGAACAGCGGAAGGAGCTTTCTGAAATTGCTGCCAAAACCGGCGCCAATGGCCTGGTGGCTCCGAATTTCTCCCTGGGCGCTGTGCTTCTTATGAAGGTTTCCGCAGAAATTTCTAAATACATGCCCAATGCTGAAATTATTGAGCTCCATCATAACCATAAATATGATGCTCCCTCCGGCACTGCCAAGCTCACCGCTGAAAAGATGGCGGCTGCCCGCACCAGCGCACCGGAGCCGGATGAAACGAAGGAAAGCCTTCCCGGCGTCCGTGGCGGCAAGTATGAGGGCATTACCATCCATTCCGTCCGTCTTCCCGGCTATGTGGCTCACCAGGAAGTGCTTTTCGGCGGTTATGGGGAAATTTTAACTCTGCGTCATGATTCTTTGGACAGAAAGTCCTTTATGCCCGGCGTCATGCTGGCCTGCAAGAAGTGCATGACCGTCAAGGGCTTTGTATATGGTTTGGAAAATTATCTGGAATGAGGTGCTTCTATGAGTAAACTGCCGCGCGTAGCAGTCCTTGGCGCCACCGGCGCCGTGGGACAGGAATTCATTCGCCTTTTTGAAGAAAGGGATTTTCAGTTCGCATCCCTGAAGCTTCTGGCATCGAAACGGTCTGCCGGGAAAAAGGTACTGGTGAAGGGGAAGGAATACACCGTCGAAGAAGCAAAGCCCGAATCCTTTGAAAATATCGACATCGCCCTCTTTGCCGGTGGCAGCATCAGCAAGACCCTGGCGCCGGAGGCGGCGAAACGGGGGGCTGTAGTCATCGACAATTCCTCCACCTTCCGCATGGACCCGGAGGTTCCGCTGGTAATTCCGGAAATCAACCCGGAAGATATTGCGAAACACAAGGGCATCATTGCCAACCCGAACTGCTCCACCATTATCATGCTCATGGCCTTAAAGCCGATTTATGATATTTCCAGAATCAAGCGCATCATCGTCAGCACCTACCAGGCCGTTTCCGGCGCCGGCAAGGACGGCATCGACGAACTCTTAGACGAAGCGGCAGCCATTGCCAAAGGGGAAACCTACGAACCGAAGATTCTTCCCTCCGCCAGCCTGCCGAAGCACTACCAGATCGCCTACAACGTGATTCCCCAGATCGACGTGTTCCTGGACAACGAATACACCAAGGAAGAAATGAAGATGGTGAATGAAACCCACAAGATTTTCCACGATGACACCATTGCCATTACGCCTACGGCTGTCCGGGTACCGGTGATTCGCAGCCATGCAGAATCTATCTATATTGAAACCGAAAGACCCCTTACCACCGACGAAGTAAAGAAAGCTATCCAGGGCTTCAAGGGTGCCGTTCTTGTGGATGATATCAAGAATATGATTTACCCCATGCCTCTGGACACCTCCAACAAAACCGACGTGGCCGTAGGCCGTATCCGTAAAGACCTCTACAGCAAAAACGGCATGAACCTCTGGGTCTGCGGCGACCAGATCCGCAAAGGCGCCGCTCTCAATGCCCTGCAGATTGCAGAATACATGATTGCCCATGATATGATTTGAAATTTGGTTCATTCGATAGGGAACAAGTATTGCCCCCATTGCAAGTGGGTTCAAAGGGTTCAGAAGGTTCAAAAGGTTCAAAGGGGAAGGTATCGCCGCCTTTGGCGGCGATGATTATAAAGTCAGCGTTACGGGATTGCCTTCCTGCCCTCACTTGCGCGCATTCTGACCCCGGGCGAAGAATCCTGGTACATGTAGATAGTGACACTTACTAGCCCACTAGCACACTAGCCCACTAGCACACTAGCCCACTAGCTCACTAAACAATCCCAGTCGGCGGGAAGGTTTGCACCGTGGCTGATTTTCCCCAGCCACTAGACTACTAGTCCACTAGTCCACTAGTCCACTAGCTCACCAGCTCACTAAATAAACATAAAGGAGAATAAAAAATGGCAACTGCAAAATTTGGACGGGTTATTACCGCCATGATTACTCCATTTCTTGAAGATGGTTCCGTAGATTACAAAGGCGCAGCCGCACTGGCAAAGCACCTCGTGGCCCATGGCTCCGAAGGCATTCTGGTAGGCGGCACCACCGGTGAAGGCGCTACCATGACCTCCGAGGAAAAGCTGAAACTCTACAAAACTATTGTAGATGCCGTAGGCAGAAATGCGCCGGGCAAGAAAGTCCCCGTTATGGGCAATATCGGCACCATCAGCACAAAGGACACCATCCTTTTTGGCAGGGAAGCCAAGAAGACCGGCATTGACTGCGCCCTGGCCATTGTTCCTTTCTATGTAAAACCGAACCAGGAAGGCATGTACCAGCATTTCCGTGCCATTGCAAAGCACGTGGACCTGCCCATCGTCCTCTATAACGTTCCCGGCCGCACCGGCGTATCCATCCAGCCGGAAACCATTAAGAGAATCGTGGACGACTGCCCCAATGTGGTAGGCATCAAAGATGCCACCGGCAACTGGGATCAGGTGACCAAGGAAAAGGCACTCCTTCCTGACGATTTCATGATTTACAGCGGCGACGATGCTTTCACTCTGCCCATTCTGGCAGCCGGCGGTGTAGGCGTGATTTCCGTAGCCAGCCACGTCATCGGCGATGACCTTCTTGCCATGGTGGATGCTTTTGAAAAGGGAGACCTGGAAAAGGCACGGGCCCTCCATATCAAGATGTATCCTATCATGAAGGGCATGTTCTTCATTGCCAGTCCCATTCCGGTGAAGACGGCAGTGAACCTCATCGGCCAGCCCGGCGGCCATTTCCGTCTCCCCATGGTGGAACCGTCGGAAGATGAAAAGAACCATGTTTACCAGATGCTGAAAGATTACGGCGGACTGGTAAAATAAATAAATGAAGAAAGGGGACTGTGAAAAATAGGAATCATTTTGTTCACAGTCCTTTTTCTATTTGTTTGACAGATATACCTGTTTCAAAGGAGGAAATATGGTTATTTCCAAGTGGATTCATTATAAAAAAGCGGCGGGCCTTGCGGCTTCCGCCCTTCTCCTTTCTCTGTCCCTTCTGCCGGGTATGCCGGCAGAAGCCAGGGAAGGGCTGCATCAGAGCTATGAACTGCAGAAGGTGGTCATTTTCAGCCGCCATAATCTGCGCTCTCCCATGGCAACGGACAGTGAAAAAAGGAGGGCCTTGACCCCTCACCGCTGGCAGGATTATAAAGGCGCTCCGGGAGATTTGTCCAACCGGGGCGGTCTGGTGGAAACCATGATGGGCCAGTCCGTGAAGAATGAGCTGGATAAGGAAAAATTCATGGTATCCCCGAAGGACTGGGAAGGAAAGGACGTTTATTTCTACGCCGATTCGGACCAGCGCACCATTGCCACGGCCCATTACTTTGCCGCCGGTGTGGCGCCGGAAGCAAATATCAGGGTCCATCATAAACCGGAGGGAACGAAGGATGCTGCCTTCAGCACCAGCCTGCCAGCTTCCCTTAGGGGAGATACCCTTTCTGCCATTCAGAAGGGGGAGAAAATCTGGGCGGATTCCTTCATTTCTGCTAAAAAAGAAGAAATGGCCGGCGATTTCCAGGAGCTCTCCAGGGTACTGGATATTCCTTCCTCTCCGGCAGCAAAGAAGGGCGATTTCAAAGGGTTTGTACCGGAGGACCTCCATATCACCATGAAAAGCGGCAAAAAGCCGAAAATGACGGGATCCCTCAAAACGGCCCACTCCCTGGCCGATTCCCTTCTCATCCGCTATTATGAAACCGAAGATGACAGCCAAGCGGCCTTTGGCCATACCATGACCTTCGGGGACTGGGAAAAAATCGGCCGCATTAAAGATGATTTCGGCATCCTTCTCTACGGTGAGCCCGAGGCCGCTCATTACATGGCCCTGCCGCTGGTCCGTATGATGGATGGGGAAATGGAAAGCCGCCGGAAATTCTCCTTTATCTGCGGCCATGACTCCAATATGACTGCCATCCTTAGCGCCCTGGGCACACGTCCCTATGAGCTTCCGGGATCCATCGAAAAGAAGGTTCCCTTCGGTGTGAAACTGGTGATTGAGAAATGGAAGGGTTCCGACGGCATTCTTTACGGGTCCGTAAGCCTTCTCTATCCTTCATCCCGGGATATCCGCCGCCTTACGGTGCCTAAGGAAGGGGAAAGTCCCTTGCAATATCCTTTGACCTTCCATGGGATTTTAAAAAATGAAGACGGCATGATGAAATGGGAGGACCTGGAAAGACTGTTCAGGCAGTAATTTTCCATGATCATCAGGAGCTGTGAATTGATTTCATGGCTCCTCTTTTTTTTGCATTGGTTGGCGGCCCATGATAAAATAAGTAAATATTATCTTTTTATTTATAAGAAAGGGAGCAGGAATGATGGCATCAGAATTGAATCTGTTACAGAAGAAGATACTCACCGATGGAGTGATTAAACCGGGGAATGTGCTGAAGGTGGATAGTTTTTTGAATCATCAGATCGATGTGCCTTTTATCAGCCAGCTGGGGAAGGAGTTCAAGGAACTGTTTGCCGATAAACCGGTGGATAAGATTCTGACCATTGAGGCCTCCGGCATCGGTATTGCCTGTCTCACCGCCGTTTATTTCGGCGTGCCCGTAGTGTTTGCCAAGAAATCGGCAGGCTCCAACATGGACGCCGATGTGTATGCAACGGAAGTGAAGTCCTTTACCCATAACAAAGTGAACCATGTGGTGGTTTCCAAGAAGTATCTGAACGAAGGGGAACATATCCTCATTATGGATGATTTCCTGGCCAACGGCTGCGCCGTGGAAGGTCTCATGGACCTGGTTTCCCAGGCCGGCGGCATTGTGGAAGGGGTCGGCATCTGCATTGAAAAAGGATTCCAGGGAGGCGGCGACGCGCTCCGCAGCAAAGGGGTGAACCTGAAGTCCCTGGCTATCATTGAGAAAATGGATGCCGCCACCGGTACCATTACATTCCGGTGAGGTGCTGCCATGAAGACGAATGACCCCATTTACCAGCTGAAGGGGGAAATCCCTGTCCGCAAGGCGGTTCCCTTCGGCCTGCAGCACGTGCTGGCCATGTTTGTGGCCAACATTGCTCCTATTCTTATCGTGGCAGGAGCGGTGAAAATGTCTCCGGAAGAATCCGGCGCCCTGGTGCAGTCCGCCATGATTGTGGCAGGCATAGGCTCCCTTCTGCAGATGTTCCCTCTGTGGAGACTGGGCAGCGGCCTTCCCATTATCATGGGCATCAGCTTCACCTTCGTTTCCGTGGCCTGCGTCATCGGTACAAAGTACGGCTACGGCGCCGTGCTGGGGGCAGCCTTAATCGGCGGCATCCTGGAAGGCATCCTTGGCCTGGGGGCCACCTGGTGGAAGAAATTCGTGCCGCCCATCGTGTCGGCCTCCGTGGTGACGGCCATCGGCTTTTCCCTTCTTCCCATCGGCGCCAACTCCTTCGGCGGCGGCTTTGGTGCGCCGGACTTCGGCGATGCGAAATACCTCATCGTAGGCTCCATTACCCTTGTTTCCTGCCTGATTTTCAACGTGAAGGCCCATTCCTTCTATAAACAGCTGTCCGTCCTTTTCGGTCTGGTGGTGGGGTACATTGCCGCCTATTTCTACGGCATGGTGGACCTTTCCCGTATCACCCAGGTGTCCCTGGTCTCCGTTCCGGCAATCCTTCCGGTGCCCCTTGAATTCCACGCCGACGCCATTTTCTCCATCTTCCTGATTTTCCTCGTTTCCGCCACCGAAACGTTAGGCGACACCAGCGCCCTGGCGGCCATGGGATTTGGCAGAACCCCAACGAATAGGGAAGTGTCCGGCTCCATCGCCGTGGACGGCTTCATTTCCAGCCTGTCCTCCCTCTTCGGCTGCATGCCCATTACCTCCTTCAGTCAGAACGTGGGCCTCATTGCCATGACCCACGTGGTAAACCGCAAAGCCATCGGCTGCGGCGCGGTCATCATGATTCTGGCAGGCCTGATCCCCGCCCTGGGCGTCATCCTGGCCTCCCTGCCCAACGCCGTCCTTGGCGGCTGCACACTCATGATGTTCGGCTCCATCGTAGTCAGCGGCGTCCGTATGCTGGGGGACTGCGGCTATTCCCAGAGAAACATGAGCATCGCCGCCCTCTCCCTCTCCATAGGCCTGGGCTTCACCCAGACACCCCAGATTTTCCACATCTTCCCGGACCTCTTCAGAAGCGTCTTCGCCGATAACTGCGTGGCCGTAGTCTTCATCGTAGCCATGGTGCTGAACCTCGTTTTCCCGAAGGATAAGGAAGAAGGAAACGAGGATAAGCCGGAAATCGTGGAGTGAGAGTTAGTGAGCTAGTGGGCTGGTGGACTAGTGAGCTAGTCCACTAAAGAATCCCGGTCGGCGTGAAGGAGTGGAGTACCAGGCCCCTGCATGAATAAAAGCAGACTCATTTTCGACAGGTACCGAGATTCTTCACTGCGTTCAGAATGACGGGTCCCATGACCGGCGCAATCCTATAATAAAAAAGAGCTGTGAAAAAATGGTTCATCATTTTTTCACAGCTCTTTTTTTACCAATCCTATTCCACTATTTCACTAGCTCACCAGCCCACTAGCTCACTAGCACACCAGCCTTACATTTTCATCCGAAGTAGGCGGATGGAGTAGAGGATGCAGAGGAGGGTGACTCCGGTGTCTGCGAATACGGCTACCCACATGTTGGCATAGCCCAGAAGGCCCATGACCATGACGGCGATTTTGATGAAGAGGGCGAAGGCCACGTTCTGCCAGGCGGTGGAGATGACTTTTCTGGACAGTTTGATGGCCTGGGGGATGGCGCGGACGTCGGAATTGAGGAAGACCAGGTCCGCTGCTTCGATGGCGGCGTCGGCGCCGCTTCCCATGGCGGCGCCCGCATCGGCACCGGCCAGGACGGGGGCGTCGTTGATGCCGTCGCCTACGAAGAGGACGGATCCTTCTTTTTCACGGATTTCTTTCATAATGGAAAGTTTATCCTGGGGAAGGAGGCCGGCGTAGACTTTGGAAATCCCTGCTTTTTCAGCCACGGCCTCTGCGCTTTCCCGATTGTCTCCGGTGAGCATGACCGGTGTGACGCCCAGGTTTTTGATTTCACCGATGGAGGAGAGGGCATCTTTCTTCAATGCATCGGAAATGGTAATGCAGCCCAAAAGCTCATTTCCCTTGGCCACATAGACCACGGTGCCTTCGCCGTGAAGGGTATCCAGGTCCTTTTCGGAAACGTCTGCTTTTACCATGAGGCTCCGATTTCCTGCATACACCGGCGTTCCCAGAAGCTTACCTTCCACGCCAAGGCCCGCCGTTTCATGGAGGCTTTCCACCTTTGGCAGGGGAAGGCCCTTTTCGCGGGCTTCTTCGATAATGGACTGCCCGATGGGGTGGGTGGAGTAAATTTCACAGGCCGCTGCCAGTGAGAGGAGCTCTTCTTCCTTGTGGCCGTGAAGGGGAAGAATGGTGCGGACCTTGAATTTTCCTTCCGTAATGGTGCCGGTTTTGTCCATCACCGCCGCTTTCACTTTGGCAATGACTTCCATCACCGTGCCGCCTTTGAAGAGGATACCATCCCTGGAAGCCCTTCCGATGCCGGCGAAGAAGGCGAGGGGTACGGAAATGACAAGGGCGCAGGGGCAGGAAATGACAAGGAAGGTGAGGGCGGTATAAATCCATTTTTCCCATTCCGCTCCAAGGAAAAGCGGGGGAATAACGGCGGTCAAAATGGCGATGGCCACCACCACGGGCGTATAAATTCTGGAGAATCGGGTGATGAAGCGGTCGATTTTCGGTTTGCTGGCCACCGCATTTTCCACGGAATCCAGGATACGGCTTACCATGGATTCCGCCAGAATCTTGGTGACCTGGATTTTGATGGTGCCGGTCATATTGACACAACCCGAATCCACATGATTTCCTTCAGAAACGCTCACCGGTTTTGGTTCGCCGGTGACGGCGGAAGTATCGATCTGCGTCTGTCCTTCCACAATGAGTCCGTCCAGGGGAATCCGGTCGCCGGCACGGATGAGGAGGATATCGCCCACTTTAGCCTCTTCCGCCGGAATGGTCTCCGTTTCATCTCCCTGCATGCGCTGAACCACTTCGGGACGAAGGTCCACGGCCGCCATAATCTGTTTACGGCTCTTGCCGCTGGCCAGGTCCTGCAGGTATTCACCGATGCGGTAAAAGAACATAACCCCCACGGCCTCCGGATACTCCTGTATGCCGAAGGCGCCCAAAGTGGCAACGGTCATGAGGAAGGTTTCGTCAAAGAACTCCCCGTGGGTCACGTTTTTCAAAGCGGTCCATACGATGGGCCCCCCAAGAATGAGGTAGGAAATAAAGAAAAGAATATTGCCGTAGAGCTCCGGCAGATTTACAGCTTCGAAAGGATGGTAGTGGAGCAGCATGCCCAGTACGAAGAAAATGCCGCCAATCCAGAGCTGGCCTTCCTCTGTGAATAACTTCTTATAAAAGGGCAGCTTCTCTTCCTCTTTGGCAGCGGCTGCCTTCGGCGGGCGCACCTTTTTTCGGATTTCCGTAGGCGATTCCACTTCGTTGCACTTTTCCGTAAGAACGGGAATGAGGCTGTCCGGATTCTCCGCCGTGAGCTTCATAGTTTTTGTGGCGTAGGAAATGGAAGCGGAGAGAACTCCCGGCTGCCGGTTAATCAGCTTTTCCAGCTTCAAGGCGCAGGCCGCGCAGTCGAGCGTCGGAATTTCATAGGTCTCCGTCCGGTAATGGGACTTATCCTTCGGCGGCACAATGCCCACCGTTTCATCCACACTCCGGCATACCGCAAGGACTTCCTTCAAAAGGGTATCCGGGTCCTCTTTAGAAATGAGGCGAAGTTCCTTATTTCTAAAAGAAATGGCAGCAAAGAAAACAGAAGGCATTTCCCGAATCTTTCCTTCCATCTTGGCGGCGCATTCCATGCAGTCCAGATGCTCCATATGGTAAATGGTGCGATGGTAGGTTTTCCCGAGGAAATCACAGCGGCAGCTGGCAAGACTCTTTCCGCAGATATCGCAGTCTTCCTCTTCGATGCATTCATGGCAGTGGCAGTCTTTCTCATGCCCCTCCCTGTGGTGCACCCCTACATCATGGAAATGGCCGAAGGCCCGCCGTTCATCGGCGTCAATATCCTTCTCATCTTCCATGATATCCTTCTCGTTATTCACATACCTGGCCATTTCCGGATCATGGGAATGGTCATGATGAAGAGGCTCCTCCTCATGGTGATGATGGTCATGGCCGCAGCAACCATGATGGTGGTCCTCCTCATCGTCACTTCCCGAATCGTCTTCATGCACATGACTCTCTTCATGATGATGGTGATGGCAGTGGCAGCAGCCGCAGTTGTGGGCGTGCACCGCTTCTTCTTTCGTATGCATATTCATTCCTCCTTGTAGAAATATGGTTCTTTCATGATTAAATTTTAGCATTGCCACAATCTGAAGTAAACATTCCATGAAAAACACTTTAAAAATTCAAGTGGGGCAATAAAAATAGGGCCGCAAAGCGGCCCGGGTTCAGAGGGTTCAGAGGGTGGTGGTGGGCGCCCTTTATGGACACGGCCTTTGGCCGTGAGGGTTCAAAGGGTTCAAAGGGTTCTAAGGTTTGACACGGCCTTTCAAGCCGTGAGGGTTGTGGTAGGCGCCTTTAATTTGTAGAAGGCGCCATTATGATAAAACCTTTACAACCGCCCTGGCGGGCGAAGGAAAAACACGCCAACCGCGCCTGCGGCGCGAGGGAAATGCACCCCCTTTGGTGGCTGGCGCCACCACCTTCCCCCCGCAAGCGGTGGGACAATAAAGCTCCGCGAAGCAATTATCCTATAAGTGGCTCTAAGCATAGCACGGGTTGTTGTGCCCCCGCACAGCGGGGGAAAGGTGGTGCCGTAAGGCACCAAAGGGGGAAAAGCCGCCGGCAGGCGGCTAATTCACTGCAATGCTTAGCGGGACTTAGGCAGAAAAAGTTAATCCCATAACGTTAGGCTCCTTCCTCAGGAAGGAGCTGGGAGAAGCCCTGAGGATAGGTCCGAATATTTCGCGAAAGACCTGACGCCCCTATCCTCCGTCGCCTGACGGCGACACCCGCTGGCCGGGCTTTAAGGTGTTCGCTTTGTGTGCAGGCTATGCTCACATATTAGCCCGGCTCAGAAGTCCTCTGCAGGACTTCTGCCTAGGGAAGGGGGCTCCTGCACTCCGTCGTGCAGCACTAGTGACACAAAACAAGATCCCGTAACGCTGATTTTATACTCATCGCCCGAAGCGGCGATACCTTCCCCTTTGAACCTTCTGAACCTTCTGAACCTGGGCCGCAAAGCGGCCCCCTATTCCACTATTTCACATCCTCCGGCACTACAGTCAGTGTCTTCTGGTGGCTGTAATTTACCAGTCCCGGAGGGCCTCCAGGGATTTTTTTCACATAGCGGATGAGGGTATAGTCCACGTCCACTTTGCCGGAATCTCTTCCCTTGCTGTTCCAGGCGGCCAGGGCGGCGGCTTTGATCAGTGTTTCTTCAGGCACCGTTTCATTTCCCGCCTCAATCACCACGTGGGAGCCGGGGATGGCTTTGGCGTGGAGCCAGATGTCCGTTTTGGCTGCTTTGTGGAGGGTGAGGTATTCGTTCTTTGTGTTGCTGGTGCCAAGCCATACACGGAAGCCGTCAATCATGCGGCTTTCTATCTGGGGTGTCTGCTGTTTCCTAGACTTACCCGGCCTTTTCTGCTGCTTCTTATCGAGACCAAGGCCCTTCAATTCTTCCTTTAATGCTTCCAGTTCCTGCTTGGTGGTGACCTGTTCAGCGAAGTACAGGGTGTCGTTCAGGAAGGCCAGGCGCCTGTCGCATTCGCCCAGCTTTTCCTGGCCGATGGCGGTCCTTGTTTTCATCTTATTATATTTCTTGAAATAGACCTGGCTGTTGGCAGAAACGGAGAGGAGGGGATTCACCGGGATGGTTTCGTCCTCCGGCGGGTCCTTGAAAAGGTTGGACACGGTAAGGCTGTTCTGATGGTTGATTTTTTCGTAGGCGTAAATGGAAAGGAGCGTGCCCCACAGTTTGTACTGGTCCATACGGGAAGTTTCTTCCATTTCCTCCCCGATTTTCCGTTTCTTCCTTTCTTCCCTCTTAATCAGGGTGTGAAGCTGCTTCTTATATTCCTGTACCGCCTGGGTGATGGAACCGGCGCCGCTTTCCGCTTCTTTTTCGATAAACGGAAGGGCCTCCACCTTTTCCGGCTCCCCCTGGAGAATGTGGAGAGGAATGGGGCTGGCGGTTTTCTTTCCCTTTTCATTTCTGTAAATATAAAGGCTCTCCGATGCCGCAATGGCTGAAGAAATAGAGGATAAAGCGTCAAGAATCCGTTCCTCTTCCTCCTCTGTTATAGAAGAAAGGGGAATATCCGGGGCCACCCGGCTTTCATGGGCCAGTTCGTCGGCCAGAAAACGGGAAAATCCATTAAACTGAGAGAAAAGCCAGCCATCCAGCGGAATATTTTCCTTTTTAGAGAAATCAAGGATATTTTTCAGCTCTTCCCTGCTGAATTTCATGAAATCCATGCGGGCAGAGTGGCCGGGAAGACTGTAGGTCTCTCCCGGCACCAAAAGGCGGTCCAGCTTTTTCCCACGAAGGCAGGCATCTATAATCGTATTTCCTTCGGTGAGAATCATGTTGGGAGAAGCCGGGAGCAGCTCCACCCAAAGGGTGCGGGTCACGATTTCACTGCCCGCTTCGATGCGGTCAAAGGAAAGGGCCACCACCCGGTCCATGTCCACCTGTTCTATGCGAGACAGCCGGCTTCCTTCCAGATACTTCCGAAGGGTCATGCAGAAGGTCTGGGAAGAGGAATACTGCTTCTTGTTTTTCCCTTTGCCCGTAAGATACATGAGAGGCGGGTTATAGGTATTGATAATAAGGCTCACAATATCCCCGTCGGTACAGAAAAGTTCCAAATCCATAATGCGGTTGTCTATCTGGTGCACCTGCCGCACCTGGCAGGAATCCAGTTTTTCTTTCAATTTTTTTACGATGATATATAACACAGCACTGTCTATCTGCATGTTTTCCTCCTGCATAAGCGGATACTTATAATTTGTTTATTATTCAGTATATCATAATCAGCGGGAAAGAGGGTTGGGGAAAAGGGTTCTTAGATTGAGCGGCCCGGGTTCAAAAGGTTCAAAGGGTTCAGAGGGTTCAAAGGGTGGTGGATTGCCCTGCGGGCAATGCTTATAAAGTCAGCGTTACGGGATTGGCTTTTGTGTCTCCAGTATTGCTAAACAAAGAGTGAAGGATAGGGGCGTGGATTAGACGAGAGGAGAAGTCAGAAATCAGACGTCAGACTGCGTTACCTGCTTCCTTTCCCGCCTTCATCGTTATTCTGACCCTGGGAGAAGAATCCTAGTACACGTAGATAGTGACACTTACTAGTCCACTAGTTCACCAGCTCACTAGCCCACTAGCACACCAGCACACCAGCCCACCAGCCCACTAGCTCACTAGCTCACCACCCCACTTACATCCCGTGGTTGATAGTGAGGCGGCAGGAATGGTAAAATATAAGTTCAGAAAGTCGAAATACCCTTGATATATGAAGGAGGAACTATGCATTTTGTGAAATGGCAGGCCTGCGGCAATGATTTTGTTTTTGTCAATGGCTTTGAAGAAAAACTGGAAGAAGTAACGAAGCATACAGAGGAAATCTGTGACCGCCACTTTGGCATCGGCGCCGACGGCATTATTTTTGTTCTGCCTTCGGATAAGGCGGATTTACGGATGCGTATTTTCAATGCCGACGGTTCGGAAGCGGAAATGTGCGGCAACGGCATCCGCGCTTTTGCCAAATGGGCCCATGAGCTGGGGCTGGTGAAGGAGAAGCGGATTTCCGTGGAAACCGGCGCCGGCATTCTGTATCCGGAACTGGAAGAGGACGGCCTGGTAAAGGTGGACATGGGAAAACCCCATCTGGATGCGAAAGAAATTCCAACGGTTGGATTCAGCAAAAGCCCTGTCATCGATGAAACCCTTTCCAATGAAAAGAACGGGAAGTCCTATCAGGTCACCTGCGTATCCATGGGCAACCCACACTGCGTGATTTTTGTGGACGATGCAGAAGCGGTGGACGTGGCAGGGGAAGGGCCGAATCTGGAAACGGATCCCCATTTCCCGAAGAAGACGAACGTGGAATTCGTGGAGCAGCTGTCTCCGAGCCATCTCCGCATGCGGGTATGGGAAAGGGGCACCGGCATCACCATGGCCTGCGGCACCGGCACCTGCGCCACCGTGGTGGCAGCCATCCTGAATGGCAAAGTGTCCGGCGGCGCCGATGTTACATTAGATGGAGGAGAGCTTCATATCGAATGGGACGGCAGTCCGGAAAGCCACGTCTTTATGACAGGTCCTGCCAAGAAAGTTTTTGAAGGAGAATATCCGCTGTAATATTTCCTGATTTCATAGAGAATGGGGGCATTGGATATGAACAGTATGACCGGTTATGGAAGAGGCAGCGCGGAAAATGAGCTGGGCACCGTGACGGCGGAGCTGAAATCGGTGAACAGCCGGTTCCTGGAAATCAATATGAGAAGCGACCATTTTTCCGCCTTCCTGGAGGATAAGGCCTCCCGCAAAATCAAGAGCGCCCTTCACCGGGGTAAGGTCACCGTTTTCCTCTCTTTCCAGCCTACTTCGGCAGGAAGGAATCTGAAGGTGGTGCTGGATAAGGACCTCCTTGCCGCCTATGCCGCCGCTCTTTCCGAAGGACGGTGCATGAAGGGACTTAAGAACAGAAAACCTTTTATTTCCGACCTTCTCACCCTGCCGGAACCTTTCATCCATGTGGAAAAGGAAACCCTCTCCGACGATGCACTGGCGCCGCTGGTGGAGGAAGCCATGGACCGGGCCCTTGCGGAGCTTACAGCCATGCGGGCAAAGGAAGGGGAGAACCTGAAGGCGGACCTTATAAAGCGGCTTGATTTTCTGAAGGAGAAGCGGGCATTCCTTCTTTCAAGGCAGGACGAGGCAGCAAAGGCCTATGAAGAGCGGCTGCATGACAGGATTCATAAGATTCTGGACGACAAGAATCTTGCCATGGACGAAGGACGGATACTGGAAGAGGTAGCCCTCTTTTCCGAAAAGGCGGACTATACGGAAGAGGTGGTCCGTTTCGGCAGCCATCTGGATCAGTTCAGGCAGATTTTAGGAAGCAGTGAACCGTCAGGCAGGAAACTCGATTTCCTCCTGCAGGAAATCAACAGGGAAGTGAACACCACCGCTTCAAAAGCCAGTGACACTCTTGTGGTTGACTGTGTTATAATAATCAAGACAGAACTCGAAAAAATACGCGAGCAAGTCCAAAATATTGAATAAGGAGCTATCAAAAGTGGGATTTTCTTTAATTAACATCGGTTTTGGCAATATGGCGGCAGCAGCCCGGGTCATGGCAATCATCAGCCCCGAATCGGCGCCGGTTAAGCGTATGATTCAGGACTGCCGGGACAGGGGCGAACTGATTGATGCCACCTATGGCAGAAAGACAAGGGCTGTGCTCATCATGGACAGCGGCCAGATTATCCTTTCCGCCGTACAGCCGGAAACCATTTCTCATAGATTGACAAACAAAGATACAGTCATTAATGAAGGATTGGACGATTAATCATGGATACAAAGAAGAAAGATGAGGGCATCCTGCTGGTGGTATCAGGCCCCAGCGGTGCCGGGAAAGGAACGATCTGCAGCGCCATCCGTTCCATTTATCCCAATCTCCACTATTCTGTTTCTATGACCACCAGAGAACCCCGGAAGGGGGAGGTGGAAGGGGAAAGCTACTATTTCCGCACCAACGAGCAGTTTGAAGAGCTCATCAAAAAAGACGCTTTCCTGGAATATGCCAAAGTCTACGACCACTACTACGGCACGCCGAAGAAGTACGCCCTGGACCTGATTAATGAAGGGAAATCGGTGCTCCTGGAAATCGATATCCAAGGTGCCATGCAGGTCAAGAAACGCTACCCCAAGGGCGTTTTCATCTACATCGTTCCGCCGTCCCTTAAAATCCTCTCCGGCCGTCTCCATGACCGGGGAACGGACTCAGAAGAAGTGATCCAGAAACGTTTGTCCCAGATTACCAGCGAGCTGGCCATGGCCCATCAGTACGACTACATCGTGGTGAACGACGTGCTGAAAGATGCGGTGCATAAGACCTGCTCCATCCTGGAAGCGGAGAAATGCAAACTGTCCCGCAACGAAGGGCAGATTGAAACCATTTTCAAACAATATATCAGTAAGGAGGTACCTTTAAAATGATGTGTTTTCCGTCCATTGACAGCCTTGTGAAGAAAGTAGATTCCAAATATACCCTGGTCACCCTGGCAGCAGACCGGGCCCGTGAACTGACCGACGGCCAGCCTCCGCTGATTCCCGACGCAAAGAACAAGAAACCCGTCACCGTGGCTCTGGAAGAAATTTACAAGGATAAGATTACCTACAGCTTTGATAAATAACAGACTTTGAGGAATTGATTTCCGGGAAGGATTTGTAAATGTTTGAAAATAAACATATTGTGGTAGGCGTATGCGGCGGCATTGCTGCATACAAAGCAGCAGGCCTCGTCAGCCATCTCAGGCAGGCCGGTGCCGACGTGCACTGCATTATGACAGCCAATGCAGCCAAGCTGGTCACTCCCATTACCTTCGGTGAACTGTCCGGCAACGATGTGACAGTAGACATGTTTGCCAATATTTACAAATGGGACGTGGAGCACATCGCCCTGGCCCGCATGGCGGACGTTTTCGTCATTGCCCCCGCCACCGCCGACATCATCGGCAAAGTGGCAAACGGCATTGCCGACGACATGCTTTCTACCACGGTAATGGCCACGAAAGCCAAAGTGATTTTCGTGCCCTCCATGAACACCAATATGTACGAAAATCCCATTGTGCAGGAAAACATGGCCAAACTCCGCGCCCACGGCTATCTCTTCGTGGAACCGGAATCGGGACACCTGGCCTGCAACACCAATGGAAAAGGCCGTTTCCCGAAACTGGAAACCATTATGGACGCCGTAGAAAAGGCACTCTTCGGAAAAGGCCTCCTGAAGGATAAAAAAATCGTCGTCAGCGCCGGCGGCACCCAGGAAGCCATCGACCCGGTGCGCTACATCAGCAACCGCTCCAGCGGCCGCATGGGCTATGCCATTGCAAGAGCCGCAGCCATGGAAGACGCCGATGTGACCCTGGTGAGCTGCACCACCGCCCTTCCCGTACCCTCCGGCGTCAAAATCGAATACGTCCGTGACGCCCGTGAACTCTGCCGCGCCATGAATGCCCATTTTGATGACTGCGATGCCGCTGTCATGGCAGCCGCCGTATCCGACTACCGTCCCAAAGTACAGGCCACCCAGAAAATCAAAAAGGAATCCCACGACGTACTGAACATCGAACTCACCCAGAACCCTGATATCCTCTACGGCCTGGGCCAGAAAAAGAAAGGCCAGTTCCTGGTGGGCTTTGCCGCTGAAACAAACGATGTGATTCAGCACGGCAAAGAAAAGCTGAAACGGAAGAACCTGGACATGCTGGTAGCCAACGATGTGGCCATGCCCGGAGCCGGTTTCAACGTCCCCACAAACATTGCCTCCCTTCTCTACAAAGACGGTACCATGGAACAGTATCCCAAAATGACAAAGGACGAACTGGGCCATATTATCGTAGAAAAGATTGCGGAAGGATTGAAATAACATATCCGCATCAAAAAAGCGCCGCTTTTGCGGCGTTTTTTTATGTGAAGGAAATGGCGGATCATTGGGAGGCGGGAAGGACGGAACAAGAAGCAAGAACACAAGTACACTAGTTCACTAGTACACCAGCCCACTATCACCCTATTTCCCCAATATCCTGCACCGTCTCCCTTTCAGCACGATGAGCCCATCCTTTTCCATGGCCGTAAGTTCCCTGGACAGGGCGCTTCGGTTGGCGCAGAGGTATTCCGCCATGTCTTCCCGGGAGAAGGGGATGGTGAATTCCATGGTTCCTGCTTTTTCCGCTTCCGTGGAGAGGAAGCACTGGATTTTTTCCCGGAGGGTCTTTCTGGAGACCACGTTGATTTTCCTCATGAGTTCCTGGCTCTTGGAGGTCATCATGGCGATGAGGTTCTTAATGAAGAGGATCACGTCCCTGTCTCCTGCGTGGCGGAGGAGCCGTTCGTAGGGAATGAAAAGGACTTCCGTTTCTTCCGGCGCATAGAAGGTGACGGAGGCGGCGGGGTGGGGGGAGCAGGCGAAGTTTTCGCCGAAAAGTTCGCCTCTTCCCATGCAGACCAGAATCGTTTTTTCGCCCCACAGGTCTTCTTTAATCATATATACATGGCCGGAGAGGATGAGGCCCATGCTGCGGATGATTTCTTCTTCCTGGTAAATATAATTTCCTTTTTTGAAATCTTTGATATAACAGCCGCCGGTGAGGAGGATGTCCCGGATGCGGCTTTTGTCCATATTTTTGAAAAGGGGAAGCCCTTCGTAGTCTCTGTGATGCATCGTATTCTCCTTTGCGGAATCCTAGGAATGCACTGATTAATTCACAGAATCGAATTTCATATGTATTTTTATCCAATGCTGCGTCATAAGCCTCCTTAAATAGCTCGCTATTCGCGTCGGCTTATTCCTCGCATTGAATGAAAATCCAAGAATGAAATTCGATAACGATTTAATCAGCGCTTCCCAAGCTATTTTATCATTATAATCTATTTTCCGTTGCACAGGCAACGATATAGGCCATAGGTATTTCGTATAATAATAAGGTACGAATTCTGTAAGTTTAGGAAAGTTCTGATACCATCACGGTGTCTGTACTTTTCTCCATGAGGAGGCAATCAATGGAAAATCAGATGTTTTGCTATCAGTGTCAGGAAACAGCAGGCGGCAGGGGATGCACCATTCAGGGAATGTGCGGGAAATCCGCCGGTACCGCCCATCTGCAGGATGTACTCATTTATGTAACGAAAGGGCTCGCTGAAGCTGCTGCCGCATGCCGCAGGGAAGGACATGGTGTATCTTCCGACACAGCCCATCTGATTCAAGATAATCTTTTCGTCACCATTACCAATGCCAACTTCGATGATTCTGTCATTGATGAAAGAATCAAAAAGACGGTGGAGAAAAAAGAGGAACTCCGCCGCCTTCTCTCCTCTGATGCTGCCCTTTCTGCGGCTGCTCTCTGGCAGCCCTCCGGCGCGCCCTATGACAACCCGGAAATCGGAATCCTTGCGGAAAAGGATGAAAATATCCGCTCCCTCCGTGAACTGATTACCTACGGCCTGAAAGGGCTTTCCGCCTATCTCCGCCATGCAAGGGTTCTCAATAAGGAATCCGATGAAATCAATGATTTCCTGGAAGATACGCTGGCACGGCTTCTGGATAAGAACCTTACCGTGGATGACCTCTTTGCTCTCACCCTGAAAACCGGCGAATACGGCGTGAAGGGGATGGCCCTTCTGGATGAAGCCAACACTTCCGCCTACGGACAGCCGGAAATCACGAAGGTGGACATCGGCGTAAGGAACCGCCCGGGCATCCTCATTTCCGGCCACGACCTGAAGGATCTGGAACTGCTGCTGGAACAGACGGAAGGGAAAGGGGTGGATGTGTATACCCACGGTGAAATGCTGCCGGCCCATTATTATCCTTTCTTCAAGAAGTACAGCCACTTCGCAGGAAACTACGGCAACGCATGGTGGAAGCAGAGGGAAGAGTTTGATTCCTTCAATGGCCCCATCCTGATGACTACGAACTGCGTGGTTCCGCCAAAGGACAGCTACAAAGAAAGACTCTGGACCACCGGCGTGGTTGCCTATCCCGGAGCCGGCCACATTGATGAAAAGGACGGCACCAAGGACTTTAGCCCCATTATTAACCAGGCCCTGTCCTGCAAACCGCCTGTGGAAATTGAAAAGGGCTTCATCACCGGCGGCTTTGCCCATAACCAGGTGTTTGCCCTGGCAGACAAGGTGGTGGATGCGGTGAAATCCGGCGCCATTAAGAAGTTCATCGTCATGGGCGGCTGCGACGGCAGGGCAAGGAGCAGGGAATACTACCGCCGCTTTGCAGAAGCGCTCCCGAAGGACACGGTTATTCTGACCGCCGGCTGCGCGAAATATAAATATAACAAGCTGGACCTTGGCACCATCGGCGGCATTCCAAGGGTGCTTGACGCAGGCCAGTGCAACGATTCCTACAGCCTCGCCCTCATTGCCCTGAAGCTGAAGGAAGCATTCGGCCTTGACGATGTGAATCAGCTGCCCATCGTGTACAACATTGCCTGGTATGAACAGAAGGCGGTCATCGTCCTTCTGGCTCTCCTGTATCTCGGCGTGAAGAATATCCATCTGGGACCGACGCTGCCGGCCTTCCTTTCGCCGGCAGTGGTGAACGTGCTGGTGGATAAGTTCGGTATCGCCGGCATTACCACGGTGGAAGAGGATATTGAGACTTTCTTTGGGAAATAAGAAAACAGAGGAAGGAAAAGGGTCAGGCTGCCCTGTGATATATTCAGGAACCGCTGATTCATGGGATTGCGCTTTTATAAGAAATCCGGAACAAAAGCAGCAGCCCATGAATCAGCAGTTTCCAAAATTTCCAATTTCCTTCGTCAACTCTTATGACTAAATTATAGTTAACTATTGCTAAACTCATGAAATAACGTTATAATAATACATAAGTGAATGAAGACTCATCAAGAGCAGCTGAGGGATTTGGCCCAGGGACGCTGCAGCAACCATTCCTGAAAAGGGAACCGGTGCTAATTCCATCAGCATTATGCTGGCAGATGAGAGGATAGGCTCTCCCTGCGGAGAGCTATTTTTTTGTTTTACATTCAAGCATTTCCAAGTGAGGAGGATTTATATGTCTAAGAAAGTACTATTTACATCAGAATCGGTTACGGAAGGCCATCCGGATAAGATTGCCGACCAGATTTCCGATGCCATTCTTGATGCCATCCTGGAACAGGATCCGAACGGCCGCGTTGCCTGCGAAACCATCGTAACCACCGGTCAGGTCCATGTATTCGGTGAAATCACCACCACCGCCTATGTGCCCATTCCGCAGGTCATCAGAAAGACCATCAATGATATCGGCTACACTGATGCCCGCTATGGTTTCGACGGTGAAAGCGTAGGTATCAATGTGGCCATCGACGAACAGTCTCCGGATATTGCCATGGGCGTCAACCAGTCTCTGGAAGCCAAGGAAAACAAGGCTGATAAATACGACATCGGCGCCGGCGACCAGGGCATGATGTTCGGCTATGCTTCCAACGAAACGCCTGAATACCTGCCCATGCCTATCGCTCTGGCTCACCGCCTGGCACGCCGTCTGGCTGAAGTAAGAAAGAACGGGGAAGTTCCTTACCTCCGTCCCGATGGAAAGACCCAGGTCACCGTAGAATATGACGATGGAAAACCGGTTCGCGTGGACACCGTGGTTATTTCCGCCCAGCACAATCCCGATGTCACCCATGAACAGATTGAAGAAGACATGATTAACAAGGTCATCAAGGCCATTATTCCTGAAAAGTTCCTTGATGAAAATACAAAATACCTCATCAACCCCACCGGCCGTTTCGTTATCGGCGGTCCCCAGGGCGATGCCGGTCTCACCGGCCGTAAAATCATTGTTGATACCTACGGCGGCATGGCCCGTCATGGCGGCGGCTGCTTCTCCGGCAAGGATCCCACAAAGGTAGACCGCTCCGCTGCCTACGCTGCCCGCTATGTAGCAAAGAACATTGTGGCAGCAGGCATTGCAGATAAATGCGAAATCGAACTGGCCTATGCCATCGGCGTGGCTGAACCGGTTTCCATTTTCGTCGATACCTTCGGCACCGGCAAGATTGACGATGAAAAGATTGTAGACCTTATCCGCCGGAACTTCGAACTCCGTCCTGCAGGCATCATCGACATGCTGAACCTCCGCCGTCCTATTTATAAACAGACCGCCGCTTACGGTCATTTCGGAAGAACGGATATCGACCTTCCCTGGGAACACACGGACAAAGCCGAAGTACTCCGTAAAGAAGCGTGCCTCTGATTTCGTAAACAGAAGAAAGTATGATAAAATAATGGATAGCCTTCGGGCTGTCCATTTTTATTGGGAAGGAGCATCCTATGCAGGAAACCATTGCAGAAGTTCTGATTAACAGGCCTTCCAAGCATCTGAACCGAACTTTTTCCTACCGCATTCCGAAAACCATGAAGGAAGCAGGCGTAGGCTGGCGCTGCGTAGTCAATTTCGCCAGAAGGAAGGAAGAGGGTATTATTCTTTCCATCCGTGAGGAAGATACGTCCAAACTGCCCTACAAGATACTTGATATCCTGTCACTGGTGGATTCCTTTCCCTGGTTTACGGAAGAAATGATACGGACTGCCCTGTGGATTTCCTCCTATTATATGTGCACCTTAATTGATGCCCTCCGTCTCTTCTATATAGACAAAAAAGCGGTAAAAACAAAAATCACCTACACCCTGGACTGGGAAAAGATTAAAAAGGAAGGGGCCGAGGAAATCGAAGGACTGGTGGATTCCTCCGTGGACAGCCTTGACGAGAAGTCGGCGTCCCTCCTTTTTGAAGACAGCCTTTTGGCCTATGTGAAAAGGGGATATCTTATCAAAAAGGAAACCCTGGCAGCCGCCCATAAGGTGCCACTGGAAAAATGGATTGTTCCGGACAGGGAGCTTACGGACAAAGAAAGGGGAAGGAGCAGAAAGCAGGCGGAACTTTCCGATTTCCTCAGGGACAAGGGTCCCCAGCCGGTGGATACTTTGAAGGAAAAGGGATTTTCCGCCGCCCTCATTCATGCCTTCCTTTTAAATGAATACGGTCATGCCGTTTATCACAGGAAGGAAACGTATTCCCTCATTTCCCAGAAGGGAAATCGGGGTGAAAGGACCCTCACCGACGAACAGGAAAAGGCGGTTCGTGCCATCTGCGATTCTATTGATAAAGAAGCCTATGAAGGATTTCTTTTAAAAGGGGTCACCGGAAGCGGCAAAACCGAGGTCTACCTTCAGGCCGCCCGCCATGCGCTGGCAAAGGGGGGCTCTGCCCTCATCCTGGTGCCTGAAATCGCCCTCACCAACCAGATTACCTCCTACTTTGCCTCCATCTTCGGAGACAAGGTGGTTTTTATGCACAGCAATCTCAGCAAAGGGGAGCGGTATAACAACCGCATGCGCATTATGAGCGGTGAAAGTCCCATTGTTATCGGATCCCGCTCCGCCATTTTCATGCCCTTTAAAGACCTGAAACTCATTGTGGTGGATGAAGAGTATGACACCTCCTATAAGCAGGGAGAAACGCCAAGGTACAACGGCCGCGATGCGGCCAAGGTGATGGCCGTCATTTATCACTGTCCCATCGTCCTTGGCGCCGCCACCCCCTCCATTGCCACCTATTATGCGGCCCGTGAGGGAAAAATCAGACTTCTCACCATGAAGGAAAGGGTGTTTAAAACGCCGCTTCCCCAGATTCATGTGTGCGATTTGAAGGAAACCCCGCCCATTGACGGCAGCGGTCTCATTTCCGCCCCCCTGGTATCCCTTCTCCAGAAGACAATCATGGAAAAGAACAAGGCCATCCTCCTTTTGAACCGCCGCGGCTTTGCCACCACCCTCATGTGCTCTTCCTGCGGCTATGTGTTCAAATGCCCCAACTGCGACGTGTCCCTGGTATACCACAAGGAAACGAACCGGCTGGAATGTCATTACTGCGAAACTGTGCACCCCCTCCCCAGGGAATGTCCGAAATGCCATGGCCATCGCATTCTATATCTGGGAGCGGGGACAGAAAGAATCGAAGAAGAACTTTCCCATTTCCTTCCGGAGGCCAGAGTGCGCCGGTTCGATTTGGACAGCACCCGGAAAAAGAACAGCGCCCGGGAAATTCTGGATGATTTCAGAAACGGGAAATTTGACATCCTCTTCGGCACCCAGATGGTGGCCAAGGGCCATGATATTCCAGGGGTCCAGACGGTGGGCATTCTTTCTGCCGACAGCATTCTCAACATCCCGTCCTATCTGGCGGCGGAGCAGACATTTAATCTCATTACCCAGTGCGCCGGCAGGGCCGGGCGGAGCAAAAAGCAGGGGGAAGTGATCCTCCAAACCTATAATCCTTCCCATTACGTGATTCAGTGCGCCGCAAAACAGGATTATGAAAGCTTTTACAAACAGGAGCTCCGGTATCGGGAGGCCCTGGAATTTCCTCCCTTTTCCAAACTCATGAAGATTACCTGCTTTAATGCAGAAGAGGGGAAAGCCGCCTCCCAGGCCGGCCGGATTTACAGCTGGCTTACCCAGGTGATTCCCCAGCTTTCGGGACAGGTGAAGTGCACCGCCCCCTTCAGCGAACCTATTAAAAGGGTAAGGAATCTGTACTACATATCCATTCTGGTCAAGGGGAAGAGCCTGACCTCCTTAAAAAGTGCCATGCGGGGAACACCGCTGTTTGAGGAAAATGATATAATTATAGACGTGGATCCATTGTAAGTATGTCCACTATGACCATTACTTTAAGAAAGAAGGAAATAGATTGAGCACCATTATTACCGCCGGAAACCCCATTTTAAAAATGAAGGCACAGCCGGTTGAAAAATTTGATAAAAGTTTGAAATTTCTTGTGAACGACATGAAGAAGACCCTGTACGAAGCCAATGGCGTAGGCCTGGCGGCTCCGCAGATTGCCGTTTCCAAGCGGATTTTCGTAGCCGACGACGGCGTGTCCGGCTTTGAGGCCTACATTAATCCGGAATGGAAGCCGGACGGAGATGAAATGGATACGGACACGGAAGGCTGCCTTTCGGTTCCCGAATTCTTCGGGGAAGTGACCCGTTATGCCAATGTCATCGTTCGCTACCAGGATATTCATGGGAAGAAAAAGATGAAAAAGGCCTCCGGACTTCTGGCCCGCTGCATCCAGCACGAAACAGACCATCTGAACGGCATTCTCTTCATTGAAAAGGCCATTTCTCTTCATAAAGGACCGAAAACCGATGAATAAGTATCGTATCGTCTTCATGGGCACCCCGGACTTCGGCGTGCCGGCTTTGGAAGCCATGGACGCCCACGGCTATAAGCCGGTGGCCATTTACTGCCAGCCCGATAAAATCAACGGAAGGGGAAGGAAAATCAACTATTCCCCGGTCAAATCTTTCGCCCTTTCCCATGACATTCCCGTCTTCCAGCCGGAGAGCCTCAAAAAGCCTGAAGAGCAGGAAAAGCTGAGGGAACTGAAGCCGGACCTTCTGGTGGTCATTGCCTATGGCAAGATTCTCCCCAAGGCGGTGCTTGCCATTCCCACCTACGGCGCCATCAACGTACATGCCTCCCTTCTTCCGAAATACCGGGGCGCTGCGCCTATTCAGAGGGTCATTATTGACGGCGAAAAGGAAACCGGCGTTACCATTATGCAGCTGGACGAAGGCATGGATACGGGAAATATCGTGTCCGTCCGTAAAATGGACATTCCGCCCCACATGAATGCGGGAGAACTCTTTGATGAGCTGGGCCGTCTGGGAGCGGAAGAACTCATTTCCGTGCTCAATGACCTTCCCGAAAAGCTGTCCCATTCCATTCCGCAGAACCATGAAGAAGCCACCTATGCCGAAAAGATTACCAAGGACATGGGCCATTTGGACTGGAACCTTCCGGCGGACAGGCTGGACTGCCTTATCCGCGGCATGAATCCCAATCCCGGTACCTATACTTTCTATCGGGGAAAAAGGGTGAAAATTCATAAGGCTGCCCCGGAAGATACATCCCGCACCGCAGCTCCCGGCACCATTATTTCTCTTGATGATGATACGATTCACGTGGCCTGCGGCCAGGGGGCCCTTGCAATTTCTGAAATCCAGCCGGAAAACCATAAAAGGATGGAAGCTTCCGATTTTATTCATGGATACCAGGTGAAAGTGAATGACGAATTCGACCGCTAAGCCCCTGCCTTCTGCCAGGAAGCTTGCCTACCAGGCTTTATATGAAATCCTTGAGAAAAAGGCCTACGCCAATCTCACCCTCCAGCACGTGCTGAAGGAATATCCTTTAAGCGGCCCGGAGAGCCGGCTTTTAACAGAACTGGTGTACGGAGTACTTCGGAAATACAATTACCTCCTCTGGGTAATTTCCCGCCTCAGTACCTATTCTTTGAAGAAAATCCATCCATCCGTGAAGATTCTTCTCTGCCTGGGACTCTACCAGCTCATGTACCTCACAAGGATTCCTGCCTCTGCGGCTGTCAATGAATCGGTAAAAATAGCAAAGAAAATCACCCACAAAGGAAATGTGGGTTTCATCAATGCCATCCTTCGGGGCTATATCCGCAAAAAGGATGAACTTTCCCTGTTTCCAAGGGAAGAAAATCCTGTTCTCTACGATTCCCTTTACTGGAATGAACCGGAGTGGCTGGTGAAATGGTGGCAGTCTCATTATAAGGAAGAGGCTGCGTCCATTCTGAAAGCCTTCAACGAAACGCCGAAGCTCGCAATCCGTGTGAATCCGTTAAAAACAAACCGGGATGAACTCCTGAAAATGATGGGGGACAGGGGCATCAAAGCAGAAACGGTGCCCTGGAATGACCAGGCCCTCATCATTACAGAAGGGGCCCATACATTCTGGCCGCTGGCAGAGGAGGGGCTGGCCTACGTACAGTCCCTTTCCTCCATGATTCCTGCCGCTGTCCTTTCTCCAAAGGAAGGGGAGGCGGTGCTTGACATGTGTGCCGCCCCCGGCAGCAAGACCACCCAGATGGCAGAAATCATGAAGAACAGCGGCACCATTGATGCCTGGGACCTTTATCCCCATAAGATTTCCCTCATTAAAAACAATGCAAAGAAACTGGGTATTTCCATCATCCATGCAGGCGCCAGGGATTCGGCAAAACCATTTCCTGCTCTCCATGGAAAATATGATAAAGTCCTTCTGGACGCTCCCTGTTCGGGACTGGGCGTTCTTTCCCATAAGCCGGAAATCCGCTGGCACCGAAGGGAAGAGGATTTAAAGGCATTCCCGCCGCTTCAGGAAAAACTTCTTTCCTGCGCCGCCTCCTACGTGAAGGAAGGGGGCACCCTGGTGTACAGCACCTGTACTTTGAATCCGGCGGAAAATGAAGAGATGGTTCGTCAATTTTTAAGAGACCACCCCCATTTCAAGCCTTTGGACTTTACCTTATATGAAGGAAAGACGTCAAAAGAAGGAATGATGACCATTCTGCCCTATGACATCCAAAGCGACGGATTCTTCATTGCAAAAATGCTAAGGAAGCGCTGATTAAATCAGTGTTTGCTTTCATTCTTGAAATTTTATGCAATGCAAGGAATGAGACGACGCGAATAGCGAGCTATTTAAGGAGTCCCATGACGAAGCAGTGCATAAAATTTCTTATGAAAGTAAACTCTATGAATTAATCAGTGCTTCCCTAAAGCAGTAATTCTATAGAAGGAGTCAATATGCCTTTTAATATCTGGGGACACACCCTTCCGGAAATGGAAGAATGGGTGATGTCCAAAGGTTTCCCAAAATTCCGGGCCAAGCAGCTGCAGGATTACCTGTACCGCCGCTATGTGTACGATTTTTCCGAAATGAAGCAGCTTCCCGCTGCCATGCGGGACATGCTGCGAAAGGATGCCATCCTGAGCAAACCGGAAATCATGAGCACCCTTTCCTCCAATGACGGGGACACCACGAAAATCCTCCTGAAGCTTTCCGACGGCTCCCTCATTGAAACCGTGTGCATGCACCATGCCTACGGGAATTCCATCTGCATATCCACCCAGGTGGGCTGTGCCATGGGCTGCGTTTTCTGCGCTTCCACCAGGAAGGGCCTTGAAAGAAACCTCACCGCCTCCGAAATGCTGGCCCAGGTCTACGCATTCAAGGAAAAACTGGATGCGCCTATCCACTCCATCGTCCTCATGGGATCCGGCGAACCCCTCACCAACTATGAGGAGGTGCTCCGTTTCATCCGTCTGGCAGGGGACAGGGGCCTGTTGAATATCAGCCTTCGAAACATCACCCTTTCCACCTGCGGCATTGTTCCCCAGATTTACCGTCTGGCCGATGAGCATCTGCCCATTACCCTGGCCATCTCCCTCCATGCGCCGAACGATACTATTCGAAACCGCATCCTTCCGGTGAGCCGCAATTTTAAAATCGAAGATGTGGTGAAGGCGTCCCGCTACTACTTCAAGACCACCGGGCGGAGGGTCACCTTCGAATACATCCTCATCAAAGATGTGAATGCATCCCCGGAAAATGCGGAGGAACTGTGCCGTCTCACGGGGAAGATGAACTGCCATTTCAACCTGATTCCCATTAACGGCACCGAGCACATCAAACTTTATCCGCCGGACATGGATGAAATCCGTAAATTCGTTTCCATCCTGGAAAAGCACGGAAAGAGTGTCACCGTCAGAAGGCAGATGGGCGATGAAATCCAGGCAGCCTGCGGACAGCTGAAGCGCCGTTTTCTCACCGACAACCGGGAACCATAGGCGGCGCTTTTCTCCGATTTTCCATTTTCTCCTATTTTTCCCTCCCATTTTGGGGACGGACTGCAGAATTGTCCCTATTTCATAAACGGAATTCCCACTTTTTCCTAAAAAACAGGCTTTTGAGGGGCACAGAAAATTGACTATCACCTCCGTTGATGTTAGTATTAAATTAATTGGATAAGTTATGGTTTATCAGTTCCCCGGACATTTCAGACATGGGGACGCTTTCTGGATAGGAAAAGACTTAGATGATACTAACTTATGGAGAATCGGACAAGGGCCTTGTAAGAAAGGTCAATGAGGACGCCATCAATCTTTCTGTGGAAAACCTGTACCTTCTGGCAGACGGCATGGGCGGCTATGACGGCGGTCAGATTGCCAGCACCCTGGCAGTCAAGAGTGCCGGACGCTTCCTGAAGGATACGCCTGTTTTAACAGAGCAGCTGCTGAAGGAGTCCTTTTATTGTGCTAACAGGGCTATCCTCAATGAGAAAGTAGATCAGCCGGAGCTCAAATCCATGGGTACCACCATGGTGGCCGCTGCCGCCTGTGAGGGAAAGCTGCTCTGGGCCCATGTAGGTGACAGCCGCCTTTACCGCTTTCAGGACGGAAAATTGGAGCAGGTAACCGTGGACCATTCCTTCGTCATGGAACTGGTAACGGAAGGGAAGCTGTCCCTTGCGGAAATGCGGGTGCATCCGCGAAAGAATGAGATTACCCGGGCCGTGGGCATTGAGGAAGACATGAAAGTGGATTCCGGCTCCTTTGCACTGGAAGACGGCACTTTCATCCTTCTCTGCACCGACGGCGTTTCGGGCATGGTGGAAGACAGTGATTTGGAAAGTCTCATTGCGTCCAGCCCCAGAAAGACTAAAGAAGACCTGAAAGAACTGGGCCGCCGCATCATGGATAAAGTCTATGAAGCAGGGGCCAGAGACAATGCCTCCTTTATATTGATTCAATTTTGGAACTGAGTGGAGTGAACTATGACTGGTAAAATTCTTGATGAACGTTATGAACTGATTGAAAAAATCGGTTCAGGCGGTATGGCCGATGTATACAAGGCCAAAGATATCCTTCTTGACAGGATTGTGGCAGTCAAAATTCTGCACAGCAGTTTTGCAGAAGACAATGATTTCATAGTGCGGTTCCGCCATGAAGCCCAGTCAGCAGGAAAACTGTCCCATCCCAATATCGTAGGGATTTACGATGTAGGCTGTGACGGTGATGTCCATTACATTGTCATGGAATACGTGGAAGGGGAAACTCTGAAGCAGTACATCCAGAACCATCCCAATATTCCCATCGACACGGCTGTCCGCATTGCCATTGAAATCGGCTATGCCCTGGAAGAAGCCCATGCCAACGGTATTATCCACTGCGATATCAAGCCTCATAACGTGCTTCTCACCAAGACAGGAAAGGTGAAGGTTACGGATTTCGGCATTGCCCGTGCCATCAATTCCTCCACCGTCATTGATAAACAGTCCATTCTTGGTTCCGTGCACTACCTTTCGCCGGAACAGGCGGCAGGGGACAAGATTACTGCCAAGACCGATATCTATTCCCTGGGTATCGTTCTTTATGAAATGTTGACCCACCACCTTCCCTTCGAAGGGGAAACGGCGGTGAGCATCGCCCTTCAGCACATGCAGGGAGATATTCCGCGGCCCACCAAGTACAATCCCGCCATTTCTCCCATGCTGGAGGAATGCCTTTTAACGGCCCTGCAGAGGGACCCGGACAAACGGTATGACACGGTGTCCGATTTCATTTCCGAACTGAAAATCGCCCAGGGCTTTACCACCACCATCTACAAGCCTGCCTCCCATGACTTCACCGCCATGACAAGGCCCATTCCCCAGAAGGCGGTGCGGGCCCACAAGGTGCAGAAGGAAACAAAGCTCACCAGGTTCATCACGAACCTGCCGCAGAAATACATCTGGATCGGCATGGCCGTCCTTTTCATCATCTGTTTCGCATGGGCCTTTTTCAGCTTCGGTAATTTCTGGAGCTCTGAAAACATTACGGTCCCCAATGTGGTCGGAAAGCCAGTGGAAGTGGCGGAAACCACGCTGAAGAAGCTGGACCTTAAAGTATCAGTGGATGAAATCGCCAGCGACGACGTTCCAGCGGGCCAGGTCATTTCCCAAACCCCCGCCGCCGGAACCAACGTGAAGGCCCGCCGCATTATCCATCTCACCGTCAGCAAGGGCGGCTCGGCTATGCTCATCCCTGACCTGAAGGGTCTTACCCTGGAACAGGCCAAGGAAAGACTGGACAAGATGGGCCTTACCCTGGGGGCTGTGGAAAACGGCAATGACCCCGATAAACCATCGGATGTGATTATTTCCCAGAGCCCTGAATCCGGCGCCAAAGCCACCAAGGGAACCAGGGTGAATATCGTCATCAATATGAAGCAGAAGGTTCATGTGCCCAATGTGGTAGGCATGACCCTTGCCGATGCCAGAAACACCCTGCTTTCCATGAAACTTTCCGTAGGCACCATCAGCGCTTCCGACGGCACCGCCGCTGATGACAGCAGTGCCATCATTATTTCCCAGGACCCCGCCGGCGGCGAATCCACCTCCTCCAATGTAGTAAACCTGACCATTGGAAAGAAGAAAGCCCAGACCAAGACCGGCACTGTGAATATCTCCATTCCTAAAGGCGGAAGCGCCCGGCAGGTGGAAATCTACGTCACCGATGACAGCGGGAAACATACCGCCTACAGCGGCAAGGCAGCTCCCGGAAGCACGGTGAGCAAGGACGTTTCCGGCACAGGAAGCGTTCATGTACAGGTCGTTATCGACGGCTCTGTCGTACAGGATCGGGAGCTCTGATGATGAAGGGACTGATTCTGAAGAACCAGAACGGCTATTTCTCCATATACAGCGGTGAAGGCGCCCTTTCCCTCTGTCGCTCCCGGGGAAAACTGAAGCGGCGGACCGATATCCTGGTGGGGGATTATGTGGATTTTGAAACGGGGAAGGGCAGTGAAGCAGTCATCACCCATGTGTATCCCCGTAAAACGGTGCTTTACCGTCCTCCCTCTGCCAATATCGACCAGCTGGTACTGGTATCAGCCATCCGTACTCCCGATTTGAACCTTTTCCTTATGGATAAAATGGTGGTTCTTGCTGAAGAAGCGGGCGTTGAACCACTCATTGTGATTAACAAGGCCGATCTGGATGAGGAAGGGGCAGACAACGCGGTATCCTACTACCGAAAGGCTGGCTATCCGGCCTTTTCCTTATCCCTTCTTCGAAATGAGGGACTGGAAGAATTAACCGCTGCCTTCCATGGGACGGTGACAGCCTTTTCCGGCCCCTCCGGCGCAGGCAAATCCACCCTTCTGAACCGGATACTTGGGAAATCCCATTTCCAATCCGGAGAAGTGAGCCGTCACACCGGCAGGGGAAAAAATACCACCCGCCACGCCGAACTGATCCAATGGAAGGACCATCAATTCCTTATGGACACTCCCGGCTATACCCATCTGGATGTCAACCGGATAGAAATAGACCATCTTTCCTATCTGTTCCGCGACTTCCGCCCCTTTCTGGGCCAATGCCGGTTCAACGACTGCATCCATGACAAAGAACCGGACTGCGCCGTAAGAAAAGCGGTGGAGGATGGACTGATTCAGCAGAAACGGTACCAGTCCTATTTGGAAATACTGGATGAAATAAGAAATCCAAGGAGGTAAATCATGAAAATTGCTCCCTCTATACTGGCTTCTGATTTTTCCCGTCTGGCAGAGGAATTAAAAGATATTGAGAAAGGCGGCGCCGACTACGTCCATCTGGACGTCATGGACGGCCATTTCGTGCCAAACCTTTCCTTCGGTGTGCCCATAATCAAAGCCCTCCGGCCCTGCACAAACCTTCCCTTCGACGTACATCTCATGACCTATCACCCCGAAGAATACCTGGAGGGTCTGGAAAAGGCGGGCACCCACATGGTATCCTTCCATGTGGAAGCGGTGCCGCACCTGGACCGCATGATTCATAACATCAAAGACCGGGGCATGAAAGCAGGCATAGCCCTGAACCCCGGTACATCCCTTGCTTCCATAGACCAGGTACTGCCCCTCCTTGATTTCGTCCTCATCATGTCCGTAAACCCTGGCTTTGGAGGACAGAAATTCATTCCCTACAGCCTTGATAAAATCGCCGCCCTGTCAGCAATGATAAAGGAAAGGGGACTCACCATTCCCATCGAAGTAGACGGCGGCGTCAATAAGGACAACGCCCCTCTCCTTAAAAAAGCGGGCGCAGAAATCCTCGTAGCTGGATCTTCCGTATTCGGTAAAGAAGACAGGGCAGCGGCCATCAGGGATTTGAAAGTATAACCATAAAAAGCGGCACTCCTGCCGCTTTTTTAGTGGTCTGCCAAAGTGATGCGAAACCGCAGCAGCTTTTGGCCAGGGAAGCGCTGATTAAATCGTTATCGGATTTCATTCTTGTATTTTTATTCAATACGAGGAATAAGTCGACGCGAATAGCGAGCTATTTAAGGAGGCTTATGACGAAGTATTGAATAAAAATACTTATGAAATTCGATTCTGCGAATTAATCAGTGCTTCCCTAGAGACACCTGCCGCATTGTCATTTCGACGGTCCGCAGCGAAGTGGAGAAATCTCCCGCCCATACAACGATTCCTATCGTTCAACTATTCCCTGGCCCCAAGCCACTAGTCCACCAGCTCACTAGTACACTAGCTCACTAGTACACTAGTACACTATTCCACCAGCCCACTATAAAAATCGGTCTCCCTTAAAGATTGTCAAGCACCAGCCTCTCTTAAGTGTTACAATAAGAGTTGTAATTTATTTTTATTTTAACAGGAGTCATATATGAGTGAAATGAATCGGATAGACCATTATCTGAGTACCGACGGCATCCGCATTACCGTAGCCGATGTAACGGAAGCGGCCCGCGAAGCCCAGGAAATTCATCATCTTCCTTCCCTGTCTGCAGTGATTTTGGGAAAGGTATTGAATGCAGCAGCCATTCTGGCCATGGATTTCAAGAACCATGAAGGAGTATCCCTGAAATGGGTGACCAATTCTCCTCTGGGAACTATCCATGCCGATGCCTATGAAGGCAGGTATGTGCGGGGGTTCATTGAAAATCCCGACGACGGAAGCACTCCCTATTCCGACAGCGAGGAAGCGAAATGGGTGAGCCGGAAAGGAAAGCTCTTCGTCACCCGATATTCTCTCCTGAAAATGCCCTATGTTTCGGCGGTTGACCTGGGGGACGGGGACGCAGCATCCTGCGTTTCCGACTATATCAATTCCTCCGATCAGACCCTGTCCCATGTGGAAATCGAAGCTGTTACAGACAAAGAGGAAAAAATCATCCGCATGGCCGGCTTTATTGCCCAGCTCATGCCGGAAGGAGATAAAAAACTTTTCAGAGAGCTTTTTGCAAAAGACCGGAAATGGGACCTTTTTGATGAAACAGGAAAAGCCGATTCCCTCTCCGCCCTTCTTCATAAAAAAAATTATGTTCTTCTTGGAAGCGCTCCCGTTTCTTTCCGCTGCACCTGCGGCGAAGATCGTATCAAGCATTCTCTCCAGGGCCTGCCTTTAGTTGAACAGCAGGGGCTCCTGGATGATGACCATATAGAAATCGAATGTCACTACTGCGGGAAAAAATATGAAATTTCCCGGGAAACTCTGGTGAAATGGTTTAATGAAAAGGGAGGAAATGTACAATGAGTAAACTGGCTTTTATCGGCGGTACCGGTGTATATGACCCCGGCATCCTCACGGATCTTCATTCCGAGGTGATTGATACGCCCTATGGGAAGGCGAGCTATGAATCCGGCAAGTTCGGCAAAAAGGAAATCATTTTCCTGGCCCGTCATGGCGTTCATCACACCATTCCGCCTCATAAAATTAATTACAGAGCCAATATTTACGCCCTGAAAATGCTGGACGTAAAGGCCGTAGTTTCCACCACCGCCGTAGGCTCCCTGAATCCGGACTACAAGGCAGGGGAGCTGGTGCTGGTGGACCAGTTCATCGACATGACGAAATCCAGGGAAGGCACCTTTTACGACGGAGAGCATTACGGCGTGGCCCATCTGGACATGACCCATCCCTACTGCGAAACCCTCCGGGAAGCCATTATCAAAGCGGCCAAAGAGGAGCACATCACCCTTCATCCCCATGGAACCTATATCTGCACCGAAGGCCCCCGTTTTGAGACCCCTGCGGAAATCAAGGCTTACCGCCAGTGGGGGGCCGATGTGGTGGGCATGACAAACCTGCCGGAATGCGTACTGGCCAGGGAAGCGGAAATCTGCTATTCCACCATTTCCATGGTTACCAACTTTGCTGCCGGTATTTCCGACACGCCCCTTTCCCACAAGGAAGTGGTAGACTGCATGAACCATAACCTGGAAAGCTTTAAGAAAATCATTACCATCCTTTCCAAGACCTACGACCCCGATACAGAATGCAGCTGCCACCATGCAGCTAAAGATTTCGGAGGATTCCATCTCTTATGAGCGAAGCACTTTGGTCCCTGAAATGGGAAAAGGGAGAGCTGGTACTGCTTGACCAGACAAAACTGCCACTTGAAATTTCCTATATCCACTGCCAGGGAAGCGGGGAAGTGGGGGACGCCATTTCCCGCCTCTCCGTCCGCGGCGCCCCGGCCATCGGCGTGGCAGCGGCCTACGGCATGGTTCTTGCATTAACGCAGCTGAAAAAGGAAGGGCTCTCCGGACCTTCTTTGAAAGACGCTTTTCACCGGGCAGCCAGGGAACTGTCCGCCGCCCGTCCCACCGCAGTAAACCTGTCCTGGGCGGTGAAGGAAATGGTTCATACCTTTGACAGCTTGCCGGAAGAAAGGGCCCTGGAAGGATTAACTGCAAGAGCCGAGGCCATCGAAAGAGAAGACAAGGCCCTCTGCAGTGCCATGGCAGACCATGGGGCCGACCTGTTCAAGGGGAGAAAGAACCTTCGCATTCTGACCCACTGCAATACGGGAGCTCTGGCCACCGCCGGCATAGGCACCGCCTTCGGTGTCATTTACCGCCTCCATGAAAGGGGACAGCTGGAAAGAGTGTATGCCGATGAAACAAGGCCCCTTCTGCAGGGCGCCCGGCTCACCGGCACGGAGCTCATGGCCAATGGCATTCCTGCCAGTCTCATTACCGACAGCATGGCAGGGTGGGTGATGAAGGAAAAGAAAATCGACGCCGTCATTGTAGGCGCCGACCGCATTGCCGCCAATGGCGATGCGGCCAACAAGGTAGGCACCTACAGCCTCTCCGTGCTCTGCGCCTACCACCACATTCCCTTCTATATTACCGCTCCCTTTTCCACCTTCGATTTCTCTATTTCCAGTGGAGACGAAATTTCCATTGAAGAAAGAAATCCGGAAGAAGTGCGGCAGATAAAAGGCGTTTATACGGCGCCGAAGGATATGCCCGTATTCAATCCCGCCTTCGACGTAGCGCCTCATTCACTGATTACCGGTATCATCACAGAAAGAGGAGTCCTCACTCCGCCCTATGATGTGTCCATAAAGAACTACGAAAGGAGTTTACAATTATGAGTGATTCTATGATTCGCGATATTACACTGGCTGACAACGGGGAGCAGCGCATCCGCTGGGTAGCCAAATTTATGCCTGCCCTGAATGCCCTTCGGGAAGAATTCATTAAGGACCAGACCTTCAAGGGAAAGACCATTGTCATGTCCATCCATCTGGAAGCCAAGACAGCCTACCTGGCCCTTACCCTAAAAGCAGCCGGCGCCAACGTCATCTGCACAGGAAGCAATCCTCTGTCCACCCAGGACCCCATTGCCGCTGCCCTGGTGAAGAACGGAATTACCGTTTATGCATGGCATGGCTGCACCGATGACGAATACACCATGTTCCTGAACAAAGCCCTGGACCATATGCCTGATATCATCATCGACGACGGCGGCGACCTGGTGCACCTGCTCCATACCACAAGGGTGGATGCCAGGAAGAACCTAATCGGCGGCTCCGAAGAAACAACCACCGGCGTATACCGCCTGAAGATTCTGGAAAAGAATCATGAACTGAAGTTCCCCATGATTGCAGTCAATGATTCCTACTGCAAATACCTTTTCGATAACCGCTACGGCACCGGCCAGTCCGCCTGGGATGGCATTATCCGCAGCACAAACCTGACTGTCACCGGAAAGACCGTAGTCATTGCAGGGTACGGCTGGTGCGGCAAAGGCGTTTCCATGCGTGCCAAAGGTCTCGGTGCCCATGTCATTGTCACCGAAGTAGACCCCATCAAAGCCATCGAAGCCGTGATGGACGGCTTTGAAGTGATGCCCATGGACGAAGCGGCCAAACTGGGGGACTACTTCCTCACCGTCACGGGCGATATCGATATCATTACAGAGCGTCATTTCCTTGAAATGAAGGACGGCGCCATCTGTGCCAACGCCGGCCACTTTGACTGCGAAGTGAGCAGGAAGGACCTGGAAAGAATCTGCACCAGGAAATTTGAAGCCCGCAAGAACATTGAAGGATATGTCCTCCCCAACGGCAAGACCGTATTCCTTATGGCGGAAGGCCGTCTGGTGAACTTGGCAGCAGGGGACGGACATCCGGCAGAAATCATGGACCTCTCCTTCGCCATGCAGACCCTGGCAGCCCGCTACCTCCTCCAGCATGGCAGTGAAATGGAAGCTAAGGTATACACACTGCCCCACGAACTGGATACCAAAGTAGCATCCATTAAGCTGGCTTCCATGGGATACAAGATTGATACCCTCACCGAAGCACAGAGAAAATACCTGGGTCTTGACTAAAGGAGGCTCTCATGAAAATCCTCATCAAAAACATCGGCCTCATGAAGGACGGAAAAGTTACAGAACATAAGAATATTGCCATTGATAGGAAAATCATCAAAGAATTTCCTCTTCAGCCCAAAGAAGAAGAATACGATGAAATCATTGACGGCCATGACATGCTGGCCATGCCGGGCCTGGTCAATACCCATACCCACGTGGCCATGACCCTGTTTCGGAGCTACGCCGACGACATGGCCCTTATGGACTGGCTGCAGAATAAAATCTGGCCGGCAGAAGATCACCTGGATGACGACATCGTCTACTGGGGCAGCACCCTGGCCTTTGCAGAAATGATTCGCGGCGGCACCACCTCCTTCTGCGACATGTACATGTTCATGGACGCCTGCGCCAGAGCGGCTGACAAAGCAGGCATCCGCGGCAACCTGGCCAGAGGCCTGGCCGGTATCGGTCCCAATGGTCAGAAAGGCATCGATGAAAACGTAGAACTCTACAAGAACTGGAACGGGGCAGGGGACGGCCGCTTCAAAGTCATGATGGGGCCCCATGCACCCTATACCTGTCCTCCGGACTACATCAAAAAAGTACGGGACGTGGCAGAGAAATACGACATGCCCATCCACATCCACCTGTCCGAAACAAAGGGGGAAGTGGAAAACTGTGAAAAAGAATACCACATGACACCAATTGCCCTTATGGACTCCCTGGGCCTCTTCGAAAGACCCACCCTGGCTGCCCACTGCGTTCATGTGACAGACGACGATATCCGCATCATGAAAGAAAAGCACGTCTCCGTAGCCCATAACCCGGCCTCCAACCTGAAACTGGCCAGCGGCATTGCGCCGGTCCCTAAAATGAGAAAAGCCGGCATCACCGTAGGCATCGGCACCGACGGCGCCTCCTCCAACAACAAGCTGGACATGTTTGCAGAAATGCGCCTTACCGCCCTCATCCACAAAGCCGCAGGCTATGACCCCTTCGCCATCACCGCCAAAGAAGCGGTGGACATGGCCACCAGAGACGGTGCCAAATGCCTGGGCTACGACAACCTGGGCGAATTAAAGGAAGGATACCTGGCTGATATCATTCTGGTAGACAGAAGCGGCTTCCACTGGAAACCCAGATTCGACAGCGTATCCCTGGCCGTTTACGCAGGAAACTCCATGGACGTGGACACCGTCATCATCAACGGCAGACCGGTGATGGAACACAAAGAACTTCTCACCATTGATACAGAAAAAATGGAAGCAGAAGTGAGCCGCGTCACAGAAAAACTCTACGCCTTCACAAAGAAATAAGACATACCACTCTATGTCAATAAAAAAGCTGTGAATCATTGATTTCATAAAAATCATGATTCACAGCTTTTTTCATGGAAAGAATCCGAAAACAGGGCAGCACAGAAACACGGTACCAATCCGTGCCAGACAGTATTGCGGGCCTCTCGAAATCAGGCGCCAACGCTGAGCATACAGGAAAGTCCTGCAGCCGCCTTGAACTTGTCGTCCGGGAATGCGGGCTC
>NZ_UPZP01000008.1 GCF_900538805.1 uncultured Dialister sp. | reverse complement strand
GTACGGTGATTAGCGGCCGTTGGCCGCTTTCCCCCCTTTGGTGCCTTACGGAACCACCTTCCCCCCGCAAAAGCGGTGGGACAATAAAGCTCCGCGGGTCTGATATCTCATAATTTGCTCTAATTTAAGCACGGGTTGTTGTTCCCCCGCTTGCGGGGGAAAGGTGGTGGCGCCAGCCACCAAAGGGGGCGCTGCCGACAGGCAGCATAAAACACTCCCCTCTGAACCAGCCCGCTCTGTGGGCAGAACCCATCGGTCAGTGCGTCAGCACATGACCGATAGAACCCGGGCGCCGCAGGCGCCTGAGCCCTCTTGCGTTCAGGAATACAGCCCGTCTATCTTCTATCTTCTACCATCTACCCTACCCCACCATTTCCCAGAACCGCTCCTTTTCCTTCCGAAGGGTCATAAAGAGCTTCGCCCGGAGGCGATAGCAGGAGGCCCGGCTCATGGCCAGTTTTTCCGCCATATCTTCCACCCTCTCTCCCCGGAGGAGGGCGGAAAGAAGGGCCCTTTCATTTGCCGACAGGGGGAGGCTCTTCGCGATTTCCTGCAGTACCTCCAGATGATCCCTGCCGCTTTTGGATTCATCGGGGATATTCTCCACTCCCGCCAGGGACTGGATTTCCTGGGAACACCGTTTCATCATCCTTTCCACCATGTGCAGTTTTTCCCAATACAGCCGCTGCCGTATGTAGTAGGGGAAATAGGTGCCCTTTTCCGGCTCGAAGGCCTTCACCCCCTCCAGAAAGGACACCGACAGGTCCTGGCGGATGTCTTCCCAATCCATCCGGGTCTCCCCGGCAGCCAGTTTCCTGAAAAGGGGCTCATAGCGCCCAATGAGGGCCGCCATGGCGTCCCTGTCCCCTGCCTTGGCCTTTACAATCAATTTTCTTTCTTCTTCATACAGTTCTTCCTTTGTCATATACTGTCCGTTTCCGGCATGCCCTGTGTATTTCCGCGGTTACACTCAGCATATTCGGAAACGAATCAGAACGCAAGTTCTGTGCAGCAGTATGGAAACAGGCTTCTTCAGGCTCCATGTCCTGTAAGAAAAAGAAGTCCCCCTGCGCTCCATGGCAGGGGGATTTCCTTTATTCCGTAAAAAGAGGAAACTGATTTTTTATGGACACGCCTGTGGCGTGCACAGCGAACATGATTTGAAGGAGCAAAGCGACGCACAAATCATAGTGAGTCGTTTCCCCTTTAGGGGTGAGGGTTGACGGCCCTAAAGGGCCGAGGGTTCTTAGGGTTCTAAAGTTTGACGGGCCTTCGGCCCGAGGGTTGTGGTATCGCCCTTCGGGCGATGAGATTTATAGTCAGCGTTACGTGCTTACCTTCCCGCAGGCCAGCGGTAAGCCGACAGCCGATAGCGGACAGCAGGAAGTTTCTGACCGTCTGACGTCTCCCGCCAGCCCTACTTCCCGAATTTTTCTCTAAAGGCTTCTTTTTCCGCTTCTTCCCTTGTCTTGCCCTGTTTCATGAAGCGGCGGATTTCTTTTTCCATGGCTTCATAGTCCTTGGGGATGACGCGGCTGATGCGGGGGAGGAATCGGTTCCACTGGGCCAGGATTTCCTCTGCCCTTTCGCTCCTGGTGCAGATGTAGTGTTCTTCGATGAGTTTCCGCACTTCTTCCGCTTCTTCCGGATTGTCCAGGGGCTCGGCGTGGACCATTTCATGGTTCAGTTTTCTTTCGTCCAGGTCCACCACGTAGGCGGTGCCGCCGGACATGCCGGCTGCCAGGTTGAGGCCGGTGGGTCCCAGGATGACGGCCCGTCCGCCGGTCATGTATTCCAGGCCGTGGTTGCCCACGCCTTCCACCACCACCGTGGCGCCGCTGTTTCTCACGCAGAACCGTTCGCCGGCTCTGCCGGAGACGAAGGCTTTGCCGCCGGTGGCGCCGAAGAAAGCCACGTTTCCGATGATGACGTTGTCTTCGGCTTTGAAGGAAGCATTTCTTGGCGGGTAGATGATAATTTTGCCGCCGGAGAGTCCTTTGCCGGCGTAGTCGTTGGCGTCCCCTTCCAGGGTGAGGGTGAGGCCTTTAGGGATGAAGGCGCCAAAGCTCTGGCCGGCGGAGCCTACGAAGGAGAGGCGTATGGTGTCTTCCGGCAGTCCTTCTTCGCCATAGCGCCTGGAAATCTCGCTGCCCACGATGGTGCCGGTGACGCGGTTCGTATTCTTGATAAAGAGTTTGGCCCTGACCGGCTTTTTCTCCTCCAGGGCGGGCTTGCACATGCGCACCAGCTTGGCCATGTCCAGGGTCTTTTCCATTTCATGGTCCTGCTCTTTCATGAAATGGTGGCCCACGGAAATATCCGTATAGGGACGGAAGAGGAGGGCGTCCAGGTGGAGGGTGTCCGCCTTGGCATTGCCGGTGAGGCCCTTCTGCTTCAGGCGGTCGCTTCTTCCCACCATGTCCTCCAGACGGCGGAAGCCCAGGCGGGCCATGATTTCCCGGAGGTCTTCAGCCACGAAGCGCATGAAGTTTTCCAGGTACTCCGGTTTTCCGGCAAACCGTTTCCTCAGTTTTTCATCCTGTGTGCAGATGCCCAGGGGGCAGGTGTTTCTGTTGCACACCCGATACATCTGGCAGCCCAGGGCGACGAGGGGGCCCGTACAGAAGCTGAAACGCTCAGCCCCCAGAAGGGCGGCGATGGCCACGTCCCTGCCGGTTAAGAGTTTCCCGTCGGTTTCCAGTTTCACCCGGTCCCGAAGCTGGTTCAGAAGGAGCACCTGCTGCACTTCGGAAAGTCCGATTTCCCAGGGGAGGCCGGCATGGCGCATGCTGGTCCTAGGAGAGGCGCCGGTGCCGCCGTCATAGCCGCTGATGGTGATGCCGTCGGCCTTGGCCTTCACCACGCCGGCCGCAATGGTGCCTACGCCGCTGCCGGCGGTGAGTTTCACGTTGATTTCCGCCTTCGGGTTCGCATTCTTCAGGTCGAAGATAAGCTCCGCCAGGTCTTCGATGGAGTACACGTCATGATGGGGCGGCGGGGAAATGAGGGATACCCCCGGCGTGGCATGGCGGGTGCGGGCGATGGCGGGGTCCACTTTGCTGCCGGGCAGGTGCCCTCCTTCGCCGGGCTTAGCACCCTGGGCGCATTTAATCTGGATTTCCGAGCCGTGGACCAGATAATTGCCGGTGACACCGAAACGGGCAGTGGAGACCTGCTTGATTTCATCGTTCACGCTGCTGCCGTCCGGAAGGGGCGCAAAGCGCTCCGCATCCTCGCCCCCTTCGCCGGTGTTGCTGCGGCTGTGAAGGTGGTTCATGGCTTTGGCAATGCACTCATGGGCCTCTTTGCTTAAAGCGCCGTAGCTCATGGCACCGGTGCGGAAACGGCGGATCAGGGAGTCCGCGCTTTCCACTTCTTCGATGGGAATGCTGCAGCCGGCGGGATAGGTGAAATCCAAAAGGTCCCGGAGCCGGATGAGGGGCTCATTCACCTTCTTCGCATAGACTTTATAGATTTCGTAACTGCCGGTGCGGCAGGCCTGCTGCAGGAGGCGGATGACCTCTGCCGTGAGGATGTGGGGCTCGTCGCCGTTTCTGCGGTATTTGAAAACATCCCCCGCCGGAAGGCCCCGTTTCCTTTCATAGGCCTCTTCGTGGCGTTTCCTGTTTTCCTCTTCTATATCCGAAAGGCCCAGGCCGCCCACCGGGGAGGCGGTCTCTCCAAAATAGGTGTCTGCCACTTCCTTCCCAATGCCCAGGGCTTCAAAAATCTGGGCGCCGTGGTAGCTCTTCACCGTGGAAATCCCCATCTTGGACATGACGGAGAGTATGCCCTTCACCGATGCGTCCATGTAATTCTTGAGGGCCTCCTCCACCGTCATATGTCCCAGCTTCCCCTTTTCCGCCAGGTCCGCCGCCGTGTCCAGGGCCAGGTAGGGATTGATGGCGGTGGCGCCATAGCCGATGAGGGTGCAGAAATGGTGCACTTCCCGGGGCTCACCGGACTCCAGGATAATGCCCACATCCGGCCTGACCTTCTCCCGGATGAGGAAATTGTGAAGTCCCGCCGATGCCAGAAGGGCGGGAATGGCCAGGTGCTCCCTGTCCACGCCCCGGTCCGAGAGGATGAGGATATTGTGCCCCGCCTTCACCGCGGAGAGGGCTTTGGCAAAGAGACCGTCCAGGGCTTTCTCCATTTCCCCCTTCCCCTCCGGATAGAGAAGGGACAGCACCACCGGACGGAGGCGGTCATCCTGCAGATGCTTCACCGCTTCCATTTCCTCATTGGTGAGGAGCGGCCTGTCCATGGCCAGGGCGGCGGTGCCCCTTTCGTCGGGGTCCATAATGTTGGCCATATTTCCCACATACACCGTGGAGGAAGTGACGATGGACTCCCGAATAGCGTCAATAGGCGGATTCGTGACCTGGGCGAAGTTCTGCTGGAAATAGTCGTACAGGAGATGCGGCCGCTCCGACAGTACCGGCAGCGGCGAGTCCATGCCCATGGCGCCTACCGGGTCCTTTCCGGTCTGGGCCATGGGGATAATCATGTCTCGCAGGTCCTCCTGGGTATAGCCGAAGGCCCGCTGCTGCTCCTCCAGATGCTCCGGCGCCTGCCGCTCCCCCTTGGGCAGGTCCTTGAGGTCCAGGATATGCTCCCGGCACCAGGCGCCATAGGGATGGGCCTTCGCCATGTTGTGCTTGATTTCCTCGTCCCCCACGATGCGCTGCTGGGACGTGTCGATGAGGAAAATCTTCCCCGGCTCCAGGCGTCCCTTGTAAAGCACATCCTTCTGGTCCACCGGCACCGAGCCCACCTCAGACGACAGGATGACCCGGTCATCCTTCATCACGTAGTACCGGGCCGGACGCAGGCCGTTCCTGTCCAGCATGCCGCCGATGACCACACCGTCGCAGAAGCAGATGGCCGCCGGTCCGTCCCAGGGCTCCATCATGAAATTGTGGTACCGGTAAAAATCCTTCTTCTCCCGGCTCATGGAGGGGTCCTTCTCCCAGGGCTCCGGAATCATGACCATCATGGCGTGGGCCAGGGAATGGCCGGCCATGTGGAGATACTCCAGACAGTTGTCAAACATGGCGGAATCGCTGCCTGTGGCATCCACCACCGGGAAGGCCTTGGCCAGTTCCGGATAATCGGAGGGCCGGGACTTGCTCTCCCGGGCATTCAGCCAGTTGATATTGCCGCGGATGGTATTGATTTCCCCATTGTGCACAATATAGCGGTTCGGATGGGCCCTTGCCCAGCTGGGGAAAGTGTTCGTACTGAAACGGGAATGGACCATGGCCATGGCCGTCTTGAAATCCAGATCCGACAGATCCAGGTAGAAATGGCGCATTTGGTCGCTGGTGAGCATGCCCTTGTACACAATGGTCTTCGAAGACAGAGAGGCAATGTAGAAATCGGTGCCCATGCCTTCGGAGAGCGGAATGATTTTCTTCTCCGCCCGCCGCCGGATGATGTAGAGCTTCCTCTCAAAATCCATGGGCTCCGTGAGCTCCGGATTCCGCCCGATAAACACCTGCAGGAAATGGGGCCGTATGCGCTTGGCCTCCTCGCCGATAAGGCTCTCATCAATGGGAACCTCCCGCCAGCCCAGCACCGTCTGCCCCTCTTCCTTCACGATTTCCTCAAAAATACGCTTCTGCTCCTCCCGGAAATCATGGTACCGGTGCGCAAAAATCATGCCGACCCCGTACTCCCCCTCCTGGGGCAGATGGAACCCCAGCACCTCGCACTCCCGCTGGAAAAACTCATGGGGAATTTGGGTCAGAATCCCTGCGCCGTCGCCGCTCCTCTGGTCCGCCCCCTCACCGCCCCGGTGCTTCAGGTTCTCCAGAATCTTCAATGCGTCGTCCACAATGCCATAGGACCTTTTCCCCTTGATATCCGCCACAAACCCGATGCCGCAGGCATCATGCTCATTCCTCGGATCATACAGCCCCTGGGCCTTCGGTAAATCTCTCCATACATCTCCCATACTCCACGCCTCCCGTCGAAAAAAAGCCGGACCCGCAGCAAAAAGAGCTGCATGGTCCGGCTTCGGAAAACTTATGTTGTAATTCGTATTATAGCACTATGGTAAAGAAGGGTAAATAGGGAAATAGTGGGCTGGTGGGACAGTGGGAAAGTGGGAAAGTAGAAAAGGTTGACGCCCGCTCCGCGGGCGAAGGGGCTTTGCCCTTCGGGCAAAGGGTTATGTTCGCTGTGCTCAGGGGGCGACAGCCGCCTTTGGCGGCTGAGGGTGGTTGTATCGCCATTGGACACGCCCTCCGGGCGTGAGGGTTCAGAGGGTTCATAAGGTTCAGAGGGTGTGGTATCGCCGCTTCGCGGCGATGAGATTTATTGCCGCCTATCGGCGGCAGCGCTGCCATAGGCAGCGAAAACCGTAAAACCAGGCTGCGCCCGTTGGAAATGCACCCCTATCCCCGCCTGCGGCGGTACTTCTCCACGGGAAAGCGTCTCACGTGATTTTCAGGTCGCTTTGCTCCCTTACAAATCACGTTCGCTTGCCACCCCGGAGGGGGAAGTTTTAGCGGCGCTATGCCTTGAGATACTTATGAGTCCAGAAGCTGAGTGGAGAGCAAATCTCCCCCTCCGGGGGAGACGCCGCCGATAGGCGGCAGAAGGGGTGCATTTCAAGCGCCCGACAGGGCGGTTGGCTTGTTTTCCTCCGGGCGAAGCCCGGTTGTATGGTTTTCTCTCCGCTGCTGCCATAAACTCACATTGCCGCCATTGCCCAGCACCCATAGTGCCCCCTGAATAGGGGGTGGCAAAGGAACTGGATTCGTAGGGAGCCGATAGGCGACCGAGAATCCAGTGACACGCTTCCCAGCGGGCAAGGTGGTGGCGTCAGCCACCAAAGGGGGTGCTGCCGACAGGCAGCATTTATACTCATCGCCGTCAGGCGATACCACAACCCTCACAGCCGTAGGCTGTGTCAAACCTTAGAACCCTCGGGGCGAAAGCCCCGTCAATCTTGAAAACCCTTTTATCCGTGGTGGCGCCAGCCACCAAAGGGGGTGCTGCCGATAGGCAGCATTTATATAGGCGCCGAAGGCGCCTTCCTTCATTTTCCATCACACCAGCGAAAAGCGGACAGTTCCCCCGCCATAGGATATAATAAAGAAAATCTATTTCCACAAGGAGCACGAAATGATACAGGAAACAGCCTATGCAAAAATCAACCTCACCCTGTCCGTCGGAAGGAAGCGAGCGGACGGATACCATGACATTGACTCCGTCATGCACTCCATCTCCCTCCATGACACCATTACCTTGGAAAAGGCGGACACCGTCAGCCTTGCCGTGGTGAAAGGCAGCGCCCCGGCAGGGCGGGACAACCTCATGGTGAAGGCAGCGGAACTTTTCCTTCAGGAAAAACATATTTCCAGCGGCGTCTCCATGACCCTTGCCAAAGAAATCCCCTCGGAAGCAGGCATGGGCGGCGGCTCCTCCGACGCCGCCGCCGTCCTTCGGGGACTGTCTGCGCTCTATGAAACAGGAGATACCCCGGAATCCCTTGCAGCCATGGGCGCCTCCCTGGGCGCCGACGTGCCCTTCTGCGTCATCGGCGGCGCCGCCCGCTGCACGGGCATCGGCGACAAACTCACCGCCCTTCCCCCATGGGAAGCCATTCCCCTCCTCATCGTCCGCCCCCAGGCCTCCGTATCCACCGCCAAAGCCTACGCCGCCATAGACGCCCTCCCCCGCCGCCGGAAAGACAGCACCGAAGACTGCGTGAAAGCACTGGAAACCAAAGACCGCCGCCGCCTCCTTTCCTCCCTTGCAAACGACTTCGAAGACGCCCTCTTCCCGCTGAACCCCATCCTCAAAGAAACAGCCGCCGCACTCCGTTCTCTCTCCCGCCCCGTCCTCATGACCGGCTCCGGCTCCGCCTTCTTCCTGGTGCTGGAAAACAGGGAAGAAGCCGCCCCCCTTCGAAGCAGACTCAAAAAAGCCCACCCCCTCTGGTTCGTGGAAGAAGCAGAGACAGTGGGAAAATAAAACTTTCCGACGAAAAAAGAACCCCCATTTTATAAACATGCGGCATGCCGCACTTTTGTAAAATGGGGGCTCTTAATAATGAAGGAATTTATACCGCCAGCCCCTCAAAGGGACGGGCCTATATACATCACTTTTATTTTCCTGCCATCATACATTTCACTTTAGATACAGAACTTTACCATCCATCATTCCAATCCATGCTGCCCGCGAAGGAATCGACGTCTTTGACGTAGTATCTACCTTTTCTATCCTTGCCTCCTATGAGTGCATCTGCTGCACTTACAGTATAAGAAGCGTTTGGCCCCTGTAAATCCTCCACCGGCTTGCCGATGGTTGGGGCCACCGCTTCTTTTTTGTTTACAGAAATTTCAATCCACGCTTCCCGCGGGGAAGCGACTGCTGTCCATGCCGCCGTTTTGTAAAAACTCCATAGCGCTTCAGCCGGATAAGGTGGTTTTACCACTATCAAGAATCACAACACTCTCAAACGTCTCTATCTCGCATGTAGTCTATTAGTGCGTTTTACCACTATCAAGAATCACAACACTCTCAAACGCGAAACGCTGCTTATGCACGTTGGCAGAAGTTTTACCACTATCAAGAATCACAACACTCTCAAACGTCCATTTAGATCTACCTCCATTTGACTTAGTTTTACCACTATCAAGAATCACAACACTCTCAAACACGTAAAAGGGTATAACATCTATCTTAATGGTTTTACCACTATCAAGAATCACAACACTCTCAAACGGACAATGCAGGAAAACCATATTTCCGCCCGTTTTACCACTATCAAGAATCACAACACTCTCAAACAGAGATCATTGGTATTTTAGAATTATGAATGTTTTACCACTATCAAGAATCACAACACTCTCAAACTTGACCCGCGGTGTGGCAGGTGCCTTCGGTGTTTTACCACTATCAAGAATCACAACACTCTCAAACTCATCGCGAAGCAGGCCGTGAAGCTTCAGTGTTTTACCACTATCAAGAATCACAACACTCTCAAACATAGACCGGGGACTTGTGAACTACATGATTGTTTTACCACTATCAAGAATCACAACACTCTCAAACGGCACCACCAGCTTCAGCCGGTCTGTAGCGGTTTTACCACTATCAAGAATCACAACACTCTCAAACCTTCTGGATGGTGTTTCCCACGTTCACGAAGTTTTACCACTATCAAGAATCACAACACTCTCAAACCTCAAATTGCATTTTCATGCATCGGTTCTCTGCAAGTGTATCCGCTTACACCGGGCGGCGCAACTCTTGACGGTGTATCATTATTCAAAAATTTGGCATAAATCCTTATCAATAATGAAGAGATCCTCTGTCTCTATTGTATCATGGCAGGGGCCTTCTATGAGAACAAAGTTGAGATTTTCTTCTTTGGCATTTTCATAGAAGAGGTTTCTTTCTTCTGAAGGCAGCAGATTCCGAAAGCCATAGAAGGCAAAACCCGTTTCACCGCAAAGGATATCCCAGGACTTCATGAAGGTGAGCATTCTTTCTGCCAGACTTTCACCCTGTTCTTCCAGATGGACATGAAGGGCTTTGAAGAAGGCTTCCATGTCCACATCCAGGTCGTAAGCCACGGGCAGGGGAATTTCCGTAGTAATTTCTTCCAGCCAGTTTTGGACTGCACCGCAAAGTTCTTCTGATTTCCGATAATATGTTTCATCCTGTGCCTTTCCGATGAGGCAGGCCAGGAGTTTCGTAGTCAGTTTGCGGGCATTCAGGTCCATATCCCAGGGGCTGGGCACAAAAAGGAACTGTTTTTTCATATCCAGGATTCTGCCACCATGACTGAGCACGAAATTCCCTATTCCCGTCCGGCTTTCTTCCTCCAATTCCTTCAGCGTATGGTATAGGCACTGAGGATTTTCTATGGAAATGAGCGGTACCTTTGTGCCATCCAGAATCACCGGTTTTTCCCAATCCGGATGTACTAGTTTCATAGAATCACCAGCTTTTCATTGGTATCAATGATTTCTTTCTGCACCTTGCCTATAATGAGCTCCATACCGGCATATTGTTTTTCTGTAATCACCAGCACCTGTATCAGCCCTGCCTTCGGGCTGACAGAGCGGATATAAGAAATCACCGCCCTGGCCGCCGGAGGGTTCTGCACGATTTTGGTATACACCGACTCCTGCATCATTACGAAGCCTTTTCGAATCAGCTGTTTTCGGAAGGCCGTATAGGCCCGTCTTTCTTCTGCTGTTTCTACAGGCAGGTCAAACAGCACCATGACTCTCATAAATCTACCCTTCATCGGGCAGCCGATAAAAGGCAATGCCTGCCGGGTCTTTTTCTTCCATGGCCCGGAATACACTGCGGCTGTAAATACCGATGGCCTGCGTGACGGTAGTAAGCCGGTCCTGTATGACGACCTTCCGGTTCAATAGATTGACCAGATTCTTTTTATTTTCCGGTGTGAGCTGATCTTCCAATTTCATAGATAGCACCATCCTGTCTACCAGGGGCCGAAAGGGCTCCATCAAATCACTGCCCAGATTGTATGGATTGAATATATTGTCATGAAACAGGCCCAGCTGGGTCATATATCCTGATGCCGCTGCTTCTCTATTGCAGGCGGAAAGGATGATGGCATATCCATAATTAAGGGCTCCATTCACCGTAGACGGTTCGCGGCGGGAAAATTCCCTGCCCCAGAGGGCATTGAAGTACACCTTGGCCGCATGGCCTTCCCGATTGGTACTGTCTCCGTCCTCCACATCATCCCTGTAGGCCTGCAGCATGGCTGCTTCTTTTTCATGGTCATACTCCTCAAGCACCTGGGCCTGGTTCCTGATTTTTTCTTTGATGATGGATTGCCATATCCGGGCCTTTGTTCCTTCTTCCCAATGAATCTGGGATCGAATCTGACGGCTGGAGTCATGGCTGCCGCAGTAGGGCAGCACTTCTCCTGCCGGATTCCGCTTTTCATCGCAAAAGATAATCTTGATTTTCCGCTTCAGGCATTCGCTTACCCATACGCCCGTAAAAGCGGCCGCCGGAGTGGCTATCAGAATAGTGCCGATTTCATCCATAAAAATCCGGTGTACCTCTTTTTCGCGGATAACCATGTACCCCATGCTGTATTCCACCTTGGCCCGGTTGGCCAGGACCACTGTGCGCCAGCTCATTTTTCACCATAAGGCGCCAGTAAGATGCGCTTTTCAAAGAATCCGGCGACGGACTGTTCTATCAGGTAGACATGGTCCTTTGGATAAATCTGCGTATTCATAGTTAAGGCACCTGCATTTTTAGCTCCACCAATTAACTGTAAGTCAGCATTTACAACATTACACTGGCATAAGTGCAGGATCTCGCCAATCAGTTTGCATTTCTGTTCCAGGGTGAGTGCGTTGAATGCTTTTTCCCCCTTTTTCAGTACAGCTGCCTGCTTACTCAGTTTGACTTTATACACCTGATTCGTCAGCTTATCTTCAAATATATGATATAACCGATTTACGTCGTCTTCTTGTATATTGTCAAAGGGATTAATAGAAAGCGCCGTACCTTTTTTGGATAAGTTTGCTCTCTCATTAAATTTAAGAATTCTTTTTAAAACGGCCGCATCATCATCATTCATACAAAGCTGTTCTGCATTTCTTAACAAAAATGTCCTGCCATTTTTTCCGGAAAGGTGCGCTTTAAATCCATTAATTTCAAGGAGAGATTGTATCGATATATGCCTAAGGCAGACAGTTGGATTTCTCATCTTTTTCCCATTCTTTTCCCACTGCTCCTGTATATAAACTTCCTGATCTTTATTTGTCTGCATCTTCGCTTTTAAAATTAATGGAATTGTTTCCAGTGTATACACAGTATCTTCATCCAATTTTGACTTAGTTAACACAAAGTAAGCCGCAGACGCCTTATTATATCCGCCGTATTTCTCTATATCCGACACCGGCGAATCTCCCTTAAGGGGCACCTGTCCTTTTCCTTTTTTCATGATGGTCTGGTCAAAGAGTCCACCTTTACCCTCAAGGGGCATCCTTGTAAAGAGGATATTGTTCTTTCTCATCCATTTCCGTACAGTCCCCATGGTACCTTCATGACCGGCCATGATATGTCCTTCATCGTCCTTTTCAGGTGGAATCCATGCATCCACACCGCTGCGGCTGACCTTATGACCATACAGAGCTTCTGTGTTCAAGCTGTACACCGGATGATTTCCTTTCAGGAAATGGAGGGGATTGGCGGTGAACCGGGTATCGAAAACATTTCCTACCACAATATTCAGATAGGCATCTTTGGCGTGGTGGTAGTCGTTCATGTCGCGCACCTTGATGAAGCCGCCATACTGCCGGAAGCGGGACGCATTGCCCGCCTTGGTATAGACAATCCGGGCCTCCGGGTAGGCTTTGCTCAAAAGTTCTGCACAGGCCTTCGTGCTCTGCCTGGTTTCCACCAGCTGCCGACCGATGAAGGCCGCCTTTTCCGTATCCGTCAGCGGTGTGGTTCTGGAGAGGCGGTTATATTTCTCTTTGGAAATCAATTCTTTTTCAAGAAGCATCCGCCAGAAGGGTCTCATTTCCTTCTGGATATCCTGGATATGAATCTGCCCGCCGATATGGCATCCGTCCAGGGCGCTTCCCAGAGGATAGGTATCTCCTTTCTTCGCATTCACCGTTTTTTCCACCAGTACCCGGTTGTCCAGGCTGTCATCGCCGCTCAGGGACTGGGGATAAATATGGTCTATGTCATATACATTCCGGTCAAAGAGCTGATTCATGTCGATGGGTTTCCCTGTGTACATGGAGCGGCCCATCTGGGTATAGTAAAGATAGAGCCGGTCGCTTCGGAAATCTTCTTCCGGCTTTTCTGCCAGTTCTTTTGCCCAGTCTCTGGAATCATCCCTGCACTTCTTATAAAGCTCCTGGAGGCGTGCTTTTCTGGAAATCGTCCTTTTGCCTTTCTCTCCATTTTCCCTGGCCATTTCGATAAAGATTTTCGAAGGCTCTTTTCCCAGAATCTTTACGATTTCCCGGACGATTTTCAGTGCCTGCCAGAGCGGCCTTTTCACTGCCGGAGAGATATACATATCCTCTACATCCTGGTAACTGATGGTCCCATTGCCTTCTTTTTCCCGATTTCTCTCTTCAATGGCCTTTGCATAACCGAAACGGCTGCTTAAAAGTTCCATCAGGTTATAGGAGGTCTGTTCCATGGCGGAAATGATATTCAACACCTCTCCAGACCCTTTATCCACCAGGACTTCACCAGTAGATTTTTCCGTCGGCAGAAGGTTGACCAGTAATTCTTTGGACAGCCTTCCCCATCCCTGATAGGAAAGATGTATTAACCGGGTCAGCTGCTCCGGAGTCAGATAGGGAAATTCACGGTGAAGGCGGGACTTAAGCATTTTCCTGTCTCCTCCGAATATGGTGATATCCTTAATCATCTGCTCCCCGTCTTCCCGACTGAAATCATTACCCAAAATATTTGTCAGGTCAATCAGGGAAGAAAGGCTGCTCTTGAAGTCCCCGTCCAGTCCGGAAATGGATTCTGCTTCTTTTTTATCTATGCCTTCTGTCACAAGATAGTTAATAAATTTTCTTCTGCTCACATGCTTGTGTTTCTTGAAAAGATTTTCCAATACCTTTTCTTTCAGTTCCGGAGACAGTTTCTGCGCATTTTCCCCGATTCTTACATTATTCAATTCATTAAGGACTGTGAACTCAGAATAGAGCAGGGAGTTTTTCGGCAGCACATCTTCACCGATGAGATAGGTACATTTATTGGTCAGATTACGGATGAAACCTTCCGCCGATTTTTCCACATCGATTCTTTCACTGAAATTCCAGGGATATACTTTTCCCTTCTTATCCTTTTTCACTGCCCAACAGCTGTTCGCATGCTCATTTACCGGCCCCACATAATAAGGAATGCGGAAAGTAAAGAGACTGATAATCTTGTCAGACACTGTGCCATAGGCATCCTTAATTTTTAAGAACGGAAGGTACTTCTCCGCATTGGCAAGAATTTTCTTCAATTCCTGTAAATGCAGCTGGTAGGGGATAACACCGTTTTCCTTAGTCACGGACTTGGGAAGGAACGTTCCCTGCTCCAGTTCCCGGCTGATATATTCCGTATCTTTGCTGTCCGGCAGATCCTTCAGGCAGGATTTCAGCGTTTTGGCGAAATCCTCATAGCTGCATTTATCAATGGCCGCCTTTTTCCCTTTGACTTTACATACTCCCACATAGGCACTGTAATTTTTATTGGACTTGCTGCCGGGCTCTTTAAAAATTTTGGCGTAGACAGCCGGATTCTGCTTGAGCACCCGTTTTAATACTTCTAAATCTTCTTTATGCTTATTATAAATGGCTTTTTTGGCTTCTGAAATATACCGGTAATTTCCCATAAGCTCCGCCAGAAGTGACCAATTATAAAGCCCGTGGAGAGCTGCAATGAGATCATAGCGGTCTCCCAGTTCTGCCATAATGTCCGGCTCGTTTTCTTCAAACTGGGCACTGGAAAAACTTACTTTATTTTTCTCAAAACCCTTCAGCCCTTCTTCGCCCAATATATCACTGAGCAGCGCAGTACCGCCCGCAGCCAAAGTCATCATGGCTTTGAAGTCTTTTTCTTTCTCTTTTCCCAGCGCCTGCAGCAGGGCTTTCGCCTTTTCTTTCACTCCCAGTTTTTTATTTCTGAAAATATCTTTTACCGTATCAGTCCCGCGTACATCCAGGGAAATCCCTCGAATCCGGTACAGCGCATTCCCGAAGGCAGCAAAACTTTCATCAAATCCGGAAGCTCCATTTTCATCGATCCGGAAATTGTCAAACAAGAAATGACCCCGATGTTTCAGAATATGATGGACAGCCAGATAAACCAGCCGCACATCAAAGGGCCTGTCCTTTGTCATCAAATCATACCGAAGATGATAGATGGTCGGATATTCCTTGTAATATGCCTTATCATCAAAATCAACATCATTGAAAAGGCTGTTTTTCTGATGGACCTTCTTGTCTTCCTCATACAGGCCGCTTTCATTCAGCCTTTCATAAAATCCCGGATACTTTTTACAGATTTCCTGGGCAAACAATTCCTGCAGCAAATCAATGCGGCGGGACCTTCGTTCGATTCTCCTGCGGGAAATTCTATGCATTCTTCTCTCTGCTGCCGTCTGTGCCTCTTCAAAAAGGCGGATACCCCAGAGAGCCTTTCCATTTTTCTTGATGATTTCATAATTTTCATCCGTTGCCGCCCATCCTACGGAAGTTGTTCCCATATCCAAACCAACAAAATAATTTTTTTATTCTTTCATCATTGACACCCTCCCTGAATTGGAGTATCCTGTAAGTATCAGGATAACTTACCACTATCCGATCACAACACAAGTTCAAATAAAAATTCATTCAAATCGTCACTTCGGTGACCCCACAGTGTGTGGATAAAAGAACTCCTTCGGGGGTTCTTTTTATTTACCCGGATATACGCACAACAAAAGGCTCCATTATCTCATATCCCAAAAGACATGAAATAACAGAGCCTGAAAAAGCCTCTTCTGCCGCCTTCCCTGCTGTCCTGTCCATCATCATAATCATCCCTTCTCCAATAATATAAAAAGGATTTCCTATGAACTCATTTTATCATTAAACTCATTATATCATGAGTGACCGGTCTACGCCTTCTACCTAAAGCATGTTACCTTCTACTTCTATTATACTCAGAGGCATGACACACTCTGTCGCTCCGCAAAAAAATCCTGAATTTTTATCAAAAATTAATCTTACGGATAAAAGGAATTCCTATAATCCTCATCTGCAGAAGAAATCGGCAGCCTGATCTATCTCCTTTCCATATACAGAGGAGTCCCCTGAACGCACAAAAAACTTCCTGAATCTCCTGTGGCAGTGACCTGCTTTTAGAGTTTCAGGAAGTTTCTGCTCCTCACGGTTTCCCGCAAGGGTGGCAATCGGAATCGCCATTGGGATTGCCATTTGCTACATCATTTCAATCCACGCTTCCCGTGAGGGAAGCGACAAGACGCAGACAGCCTGCGCTTCTATAACCTGGATTTCAATCCACGCTTCCCGTGAGGGAAGCGACTTTTCCCATGCGCTTCATGTAAGCTAAGGAAACGCATGCCGAATGACCGTCACATAGCAGCCGGTCATTTTCTTTATTATACTATTTTTTACAGCAGCCTGCTTTCTTTTTCTGTACATATCAAATCAAAAGTCCCCTGAAAGCACAAAAACTTCCTGAAATCCCCCAAGTCGCAGGCCGGTGCACAGGGAGGCCCGGTTTTGAGGTTTTCAGGAAGTTTTTTGTTTCGTTTTCATTTTTCAGCCGGCTGATAAGAAGCGGACATTCCATGCCCGGCCATCCCGCCTTCCATGGATGCGCGCCGGCGGGACATAGTGACCGGGGATGGCTCCCCTCGCTTCTCTGTCCATATAGTCCAAAGGGACCTGTGGCTATCTCACTGTCCCTCTTTCCATAGGCCCGCCGCCTTCATCTGGAGGCGCACTTTGTCTTCGGGGATGGTGAAATCGGTGCCGAAGAGTTCGTGGGTCAGGTAGTCCGGTTCTATGGAGTCCACGATTTCCCGGGCTGCGCCGGTGGTGAAGGGGCGGTGCTGGTCGATGGAGGTAATGTGGCGGCTGATGACATCCGGTGTTACCTGATTGGGAACCCTTCCGGAGAGACTTTTCCGGTAGGCGCCGGAGAGGGAGCAGCTGAGGTGGATGCCTTTGATGAGGGACTTCAGGGAGCTCAGCCGGTTCACCACGCTCAGCACATAGCGTGCGCCGTCTTCTTCGGTCACAAGGTCCGGATTCGTATTCATCAGGTGCCCCGTGTCCAGCATGATACCGGTGTTTTCCCCCGGAAGGAGACGGAAGAAATAATCCACTTCCTCAGGCTTCAGGGTATAAAGTCCGGGCCAGAAGATACTTTCAAAGAGCACGGTCACCGAATGGGGCACTTCCTTCGCCACGGCGCCATACACCTCTGCCGCCGCTTTCAGCACGTCCCGGTCGGTGTAGCGGAAGCGGCGGGTCCAGATTTCATCCAGAGAGCAGTGAGCCACGTGCCACACCAGGTACTCCGGCTTTTCCGCAAGAGCGGCGCGGATGTTGAGGCGGATTTTCTCTATCCAGTCCTCCACGGTGGTACCGCCGAAGGTGTCCAGGAGGGACTTTTTTGTGGGGAAATCTTTTTCATAGAAATCCTTCCGCCCCAGATAGAAGTCCATCCAGTCCGGCCAGTAGGCCAGATGACAGCCTACGGTGATTTTCCCCGCCGGACGGGGAGCAGGACTGGTGCCGTATATGAGGTTTTCAATGCCGTCCAGATGAAGGCGGCGCACCGCATTTTCTATTTCTTCTTCCCTGTCATGGGGCATCATGTAATGGCTGACTGACTGTTTCACGCTGTGCCTCCTTTTTATTTCTTTTATTACTATATCACTTGTCATTCACAAAGTGCAGGATGGTCCATGTAAAAAGACCGGGGCCGCACCGGTGTCAATGGAGGCGTGAGATTTCTCCACTCCCCTTCGCTGCGGTCGAAATGACGGGAGGGGCGGCACTTACGCTTCCATCTATCTTCTATCTTCTATCGTCTATCTTCTCCCTCTACCTTCTATCACCTATGATGTATAATATAGTTAAATTAAGAATATTTGAAAGAGGTGATTCGGATATGGATAAAATTCATATTAACCTTGGTAAGGATTCCTACGACATTCTCATCGACACGGGACTGGTGCGGAAGGCGGGGCCTGCCGTCCGGGACCTGACGGGGGCGGAGAAGGCGGCCATCATTACGGAGGACGGCATTGACAAGCTCTACGGCATGAGTCTGGTGAAGTCTCTGGAAGATGCCGGGGTCCGCACGCAGATGATTGTGGTTCCGTCCAGCGAGAAGTCCCGCACCCTGAATATCGTGCGCAGGGTGTACGGTGCCCTGGTGGATTTCGGTCTGGGCTCCAGCGATACTTTAATCGCCCTGGGCGGACGGGTGGTAGGCGATGTCACCGGCTTTACGGCAGCTACGTACCACCGGGGGATTTCTTATGTCCAGTTCCCCACCTCCGTGCTGTCCCAGATTGGGAGTTCCATCGGCGGCAAGGTGACCCTGGATCTGGACATGCCTGCCGGAAAGAATGTGGTCGGCACCTTCTACCAGCCTAAGGCGGTATTCATCGACCCGGGCATGGCAAAGACCCTGCCCCGCCGTTATTTCCACAACGGCCTGGGTGAAGCGGTGAAGCTGGGCTGTGTGGCGGATAAAGGGCTGTTTGAGCTCTTTGAGCAGGTGTCGTCGGACATGGATATTTACCGGGTGCTTCCGGAAATCATCCGCCGCTGCTGCACCATTAAGGCCCATTATGTGGAAATCGACCCGTTCTCCAAGGGAGAGCGGCGCATCCTGGACTTCGGCCATACCATCGGCGGCGCCATCGAACGGTGCCTTAGATATAATGATGCGGAAATCACCCACGGTGAGGCCACGGCCATCGGCATGTACCTCATTACCCGCCGTTCGGAGCTGGAGGGCCTTACAAAACGGGGCACCACGTCCCGGCTGGAGTACGTGCTGAAGTCCCTGTCCCTGCCCACCAGCACCACCGTGCCCTACGATATTCTCTATGAGGCAGTGAAACACGACAAGAAAATCAAAGGCGATGTCATCCAGATTACCCTTATCAAGGAAATCGGGGAGGGCTTCCTCTATACCCTTCCGGTAAGGGAAATCGGACAGTTCCTGAAGGGATGAGAAAGGGGGGCTTCGCCCCGGGTTCAGAGGGTTCAAAAGGTTCAGAGGGTTCAGAGGGGAAGGTGTCCAGCCCCTGCGGGGCTGGAGGTTATGGCCGCCTGCGGCGGCGGGTTGTGTAGAAGGGGGGGGGCGACGGCCCTTTGGGCCGAGGATGGTGGTATCGCTATTGGACACGCCTACGGCGTGAGGGTTCAGAAGGTTCAAAAGGTTCAAAGGGTTCAAAGGGTGTGGTGGCGGCTGGCGCCGCAAATATAAAAGCCGATTCCGACTTAATACCTTTGGATTTATCAGCAAGAAATGTATTACGGTGATTAGCGGCCTTTGGCCGCTCTCCCCCTTTGGTGCCTGACGGCACCACCTTTCTCCTAAAGGGAAGCATGTCACTGGATTCTCAGGTCGCTGTGCTCCCCTACGAATCCAGTTCCTTTGCCACCCCTGACGGGGGCACTATGGATGCTTAACATTTTGCCACATGACTTTGCAGGAAAGCGTAGAGCAAATCCCCCTGGGAAACGTCGCCGCAAGCAGCAGAAGAAAAGTGCATTTCCATCGCGCCGCAGGCGATACCTCAACCATCCGACCGTAAGGGCCTTTAAACTTAAGGGCCTTCTCTGCCACCAACAGCACAAAATAAAAAAACCGGCACATTTCGTGTCGGTTTTTCTTATGTCCTTATTTCAAAACGGAGGGCAGCCAGGTGGCGATGCCGGGGAAGAAGCAGAGGACAACGATTTCCAGTATCATGATGACCGCAAAGGGAGCGGCGCCGGAGATGATGTCCTGGATGGAGCTGTCTTCGCTGATGCCCTTGATGACGAAGAGGTTCATGCCCACCGGCGGTGTGATGAGGGCCAGTTCCATATTGATGAGGAGCACTACGTTGAACCAGATGGGGTCAAAGCCCAGGGCTTTGATGACCGGGTAGAGCATAGGCAGGGTGATAAGGATGATGGAAACGGTTTCCAGCACACAGCCCAGAATGAGGAGGACAATGTTGATGCCGATGAGGACGATCCATTTGTTGAAATGGCCTTCGGTGACCAGGGACATGAGGGCCTGCGGTACCTGGAGGACGGTGAGGATGTAGCCGAAGAGCATGGCGCCTACCATGATGGCAAAAATCATGCAGGATGTCTTGATGGTAGAGCGGAGGATGGAGGGCATATCCTCCATGGTAATGCTTCTGTAAATGAAGAAGGTAATGATGAGGGCATACACCGTGCCAACCGCTGCCGCTTCGGTGGGTGTAAAGACGCCGGTGTAGATGCCGCCGATGATGATAACCGGCAGGAGGAGGCCCCACACGTTTTCCCGAAGGGATTTCATCTTGGCTTCATGGGAGGCCCTTTCTTCCCGTGGTTTGTTCCAGGAGGCAAAGACGATGTAGGCAACGAAGGCCAGGGTAAGGAGGACGCCGGGCATGACGCCGGACATGAAGAGCTTGCCCACGGACTCATCGGTAATGGTGCCGTAGAGAATCATGGGGATGGACGGCGGGATGAGGATGCCCAGGGTGCCGCCGGCCGCTACGGACCCTACCACCAGTTTCCTGTCATAACCGCGTTTCAGCATTTCCGGAATGGCCATGGCGCCGATGGTGACGGCGGTGGCTACGGAGGAGCCGGAAATGGCGGCGAAAATGGCGCAGGCAAAAATGGTGGCAATGCCCAGGCCGCCGGGGAGGTGGCCCATCCATTTGCTGCCCAAATCGAAGAGGCCGCTTCCCACCCGTCCGGTGAGCATGATCTGGCTCATGAGGATGTAGAGGGGCACCGATGTCAGTACATAGGAGTCCAGTGTCTTAAAGGCAATGACCGGCACCTGGGACAGGGTGGACATATCCACGAACTGGATGATGCCCAGAATCCCCGCCAGGGACAGGGTGAAGGCCACGGGCATGCCGATGATAAGGAGGACGATGATAAACAGTGCAAAACCTGCCAGAACCATTTATTTTTCCTCCTTTCCATCTTGAAAGAAATCGCCTAACAGGTGGTTGATGATTTCCAGAAACAGCAGTACGAACCCGATGACCATGAAAGTCTGGGGAATCCACATGGGCACCCGGAGCAGGGAGGGTGACACCACGCCCATGGCCTCGGTCATGAGCATGTAGTTGGTGGATTCGGTCATGCATACGTACATGACGAAAAGGGAAAGGATAGATGTGATAATATCCAGTCCCCGCTGCACGGTTCTGGGGAAACGGCTGTAAAGGAAATCTACGGTAATGTGCCCGTTCTTCCGCATGGTGTAGGCCATGCCAAAGAAACCGGCCAGCACCAGAAGGTAGGTGGAAATTTCCATGACCCACACCGTGGGATGATGGAAAACACTGCGGGCAATGATTTCATAGCAGATCATGAAGGCTGTCAGTAAAATGGCAAGCCCTGCAATGGCTGCGGCAAGATTGGTGATATAACCTAAGATGCGGTCATATATATGGTAAATGGAACGCACGGGACAGCCCTCCTTTATGGGAATAGTTGAAATAGTGGGATAGTGAAATAGTGAGACAGTGGGCGCGAAAGGTTCTTAGGTTTGACCGGCCCTATGGGCCGGAGGGTTCTTAAGTTTGACGGGCCTTTGGCCCGAGGGTTATGGTATCGCCGCTTCACGGCGATGAGTTTTATATGCCGCCTGCCGGCGGCAGTCGTTACGGGATTAACCTTTCCGCCGGACACTGTCATTCTGAGCCGCAGGCGAAGAATCTTGGTACGCGGAGCAGTTGAACCAAATGCTATTAAATACCAGTCGGCGGGAAGGCTGCCGTTTGGCAGCCAGGTCAGCATTGCGTATCATTTTGACTTGCCACGTCGTACACCCTTTGCCACTTCGTGGCATTCCCCTCAAGGGGACACAAGACGTTACGGGATTGGCTTCCTGCCCTCACAGTCATTCTGAACGAAGTGAAGAATCTTGGTACGCGGTGCACATGAGGCAATCGGCAGTAAACGCCGGTCAGCGGGAAGCAGCCGCCTTCGGCGGCCTAATTTCGGACCTATCCTCAGGGATCCGCCCAGCTCCATTCCGGTCGGGCAATCAAAAGGAAAGCCCTTTTATGGGCAGGTTAAGGGCCAACTTTGCCCGACTTGGCAATCCTATGCAGGATTGCCACCTGTGGAAGGAGCCTACGTTACGGGATTGGCTTCCTGCCCCTCCGGTCATTCTGGGCGAAGCGAAGAATCTTGGTACGCGGCGTATTTGCGGCAATCGGCATTAAATACCGGTCGGCGGGAAGCAGCCGCCTTCGGCGGCTCCCCCCTATCCCGCTTCGCGGGACTTCTCCACGGGAAAGCGTCTCACGTGATTTTCAGGTCGCTATCGCTCCCCTACAAATCACGTTCGCTTGCCACCCCCGTCCGGGTGGCAGAATAAACTGCCCTACTCTTACCTGTATATTCATATGGCACTATGGGCTCGCCGCCGCAGGCGGCATACATACTCATCGCCCCGCAGGGCGATACCTTCACCCTTTGAACCTTTTGAACCCTCTGCACCTTCTGAACCCTTTTCTCTAACGGGAATACAGCCACCTGCCGCTATTGACCCAGCAGCACATCAGTCCTTCGCAGCTGCGCTGGCTTTGAGGCAGTCATCCACCAGCTGCTTGCCGAAGTCGCCCTGTTCCTGTTCGAACTTGGCTACTACCGGTGCGGTGGCTTCCTGCCAGAGGTGGATTTCATCCTTTGGAATCACGTATACATCCATGCCCTTGGCAGAGAGTTCCTTCAGGCACCGTTCGTCTTCTGCCTTGGTTTCCTTGCGGATTTCATCCTGGATTTCCTTGGCGGTGTCGGTGATGATCTTCTGCTGTTCCGGTGTCAGTTTCTTCCAGGAGTTGTCGTTCATGGATACCAGGAATTCTACGTAGGAGTTGTTGGTGACGGTGAGGTACTTGGCCACTTCGTAGATTTTGCGGGACAGGATGGCGGTCTGACCGGAGGACTGGCCGTCGATGGTGCCGTTCTTGATGGCCATGTACACTTCAGAGGAGCTCATGGTTGTCGGCGATGCGCCCAGGGCCTGGATAATGTCGGCGGAGGTTTCGGAGTAGGAACGGATCTTCATGCCCTGGAAATCCTCCGGTTTTTCGATTTTCTTCACGTTGTTGCAGAACTGTACGTAGCCGTAGTCTGCCCAAATCAGGGGATGAACCCCTTTCTTTTCCATTTCCTGGTTCAGTGCCTTGCCCAGGTCGCCGTCCAGTGCGTTATCTACGGCGGAGTAGGAGGTGAGGACGAAGGGCATGTCCAGTACCTTCAGCGCCGGCACCACCATGGACCAGCGGGCGGTGGAGTTCATGCCGATGTCCAGGCCGCCGCTCATGAGGGCGTCGTTCATGTTCTGGTCGTTATAGAGCTGCCCTGCCGGATAGACTTTGATGTCGATCTGGCCCTTGGACCGTTCATTGACCTCTTTGGCAAATTTTTCTACACTCTTGGACAGATGATGTTCCGCCGGGAGCTGGTAAGCCAGTTTCAATTCCACTTTCTGCCCATTGCCGGAAGCGGCCGGTTTCTTATCGCCGCCGGACATACCGCAGCCTGTCATCATGCCTGCAATGGCAAGGGCTGCTAAACCTGCTAAAACTACTTTATGACTTCTCTTAAACATACCCATCATGAAATCCTCCTTTGAATGAACTCATCTGTTTTCTTTTCTTTGAAATCAAGCTGTACCATCTTCCATACTGCAAAAAACGCCCTGATTGATAAAAATCAACCAGGGCGTAACACCTACGCGGTACCACCTCGCACTATACTCATGCGGCTTTGTAACGCTGCCAAACGCCATATCTTACTCAGTTCAGATACAGGACTTGCGGACGACTCTGTGAGGACCTCCTGCTGCCTTCCACCTTCCGGCAGCTCTCTGTAAGAAAGCCGGTTCACTCGCTTCCGTTCCTTGTCTTTCATGCACAGGTGTGCTGTGAAGCTTTATTCCAATTGAAGTTGGAAATAGTATACATGCACTTTTCCCCTTTGTAAAGGGGAAAATGAAAAAATTTTTCCTTTCCATAGAAGAAATGGAAATGGCCGGAGCCAATCAGTGATTCAATTTCTCCAGATCCATCATGGCCTTGTACACCATGTCGAAGGTAATGTCATAGGGCTTCACCCGCATATCCTTGGTGTGGAGACAGTTCTTCACCAGTTCGTCCGGATGCTTGGGGTCGATGCCAATATCTGCCAGGCAGTGGGGCAGGTCGATGGACTTGGCAAAGTTGTAAATCTTATCCCTTTCCTCCAGCTGCCCGTCCATGGTGAGCATCACCTGGAGGCCGTAATTCACCACGGCACCGTGAAGATGATTTCCCTTATGGGGCGTCCTGGTGTGGCTGTTGTAAATGGCATGGGCCAGGGAGGAATCCAGGTCGTCCTCAATGCACACGGAAGCCATGCCCGGCGCCACGATGATAGAAAGAATGGCCGGTTCAAGGGCGTCATTCACTTCCTGCCGGTCCACCGCCGCCAGCGCCTCTTTACCGTATTTCAAAATCCCCGGCGCCACATTCTGTGCATTCCGCACCCCCGTCTGCTGCACCCAGGTGAGCTCCATGCCCCGGGCAGAAAAGGGCACCTCATACTGCTTGGCCAGGGCGTCCCCCAGGCCGGCCCAGAAATATTCGCGGGGCGAATGGGCGATAATGTCGGTGTTGATAAAGGTATGGTAGGCGTTCCGGTCCCTGTAAATGGATCCCCGGAAACTGTGGTCCGGGTTGTACATAATGCACACCGCCGTCACGGAAGCGCAGTTGGATGCCAGCGTGGGGAACGTAAAGAGAGGTTTCTTCAAAAGATGGGACGCCCACTTGGACGTATCCACCGCCCTTCCTCCGCCGACTGCAAAAATCATATCGGCCTTTGCAATTTCCGGAATCTTCGTCAGCGCCTCCGCATTCTCAAAGGTGGCGTCATCTCCATACAGGAAGGACCCGGTGATTTCGATGGTGCCTTCGCAGGCCTTCCGAATCAGCGGCTCCGCTGCGGCCCTGGACTTATTACCTCCTACAATCACCGCCGTCTTCCCGTACTCCCGGCAGATGCCGGGAATGGCGTCATAGGCGTCAGTGCCGATGGTGAAATGGGGGAAAAATGTACTTTTCATAGCAAACTCCTTTGGTAACTGTCTGCTCTGCAGATCTTCTCATGATATGCTGTTATTATACTCTTCTTTGGGAGAAATGTCAGAGGGCCGCGGAGCGCTTTTGGACACGCCTTCGGCGTGAGGGTTCAGAGGGTTCAAAGGGTTCAAAAGGTTCAGAGGGTGGTGGTATCGCCCTTCGGGCGATGAGTTTTGTATGCCGCCAGAGGCGGCATTTATATTGGCACCGAAAGGCGCCGTACCTCGCCAGCGCAGCGATACTACATAACTCCCTCTGAACCGGCCCGCTCTGCGGGCGGAACCCGAGCCGCCAAGGGCGTGAGCCCAATGGTGGCTTGAACCCGGGCGCCAAAGGCGCCTGAACCCTCTTGCTTTCGGGAATGCAGCCCCCGCCATCTACCAGCTCGCCAACCGTCACATTAACATATTTAAATTTTTAGTTGTATTTTCTCTTCATTTATCGTATAATAACTGACGTAACATTTCTTATAGAGGAAAACACCACTGTGTGTACTCCCGTTTTATACAGAAGAAGGGATTTCCTTCTTCCCTATGATGAAAGGATATGATGGCATGGCAGGTTTATTTTTTGACGATTATGACACCCCCGTTTTCCGTCCGCCCAGTGAAGCGGACAGTTTCATCCTCCGGGTCACCAGAGGATGCGCCCACAACAGCTGCACCTACTGCAACATGTACCGGGGCGTGAAATTTGAAAAGCTTTCTGATGAGCAGATTATGCGGCAGATTGCCATCGCCTACTCCGTGGACCGGGACGGCGTGCGCCGCGTATTTTTAGCCGACGGCGACGCCCTGGTGCTCCCCACCGAAAGGCTCCTCAAGATTCTGAACACCCTGAAGAAATATTTCCCCAACCTGGAGCGCGTTTCCTCCTACGCAGCGCCGGGAGACATCCTCCGGAAGTCCCTGGACGAACTGAAGGAGCTCCGTGAAGCGGGCCTCCAGCTCCTCTACTACGGCATGGAAAGCGGCGACTCCCAGACCCTGAAGGACATCCGCAAAGGCGTGAACGGTGAGCAGTCCATCGAAGTGGGCAAGCGGGTCCGCGCAGCGGGCATGGACCTGTCCATCATGATTATCCTTGGCATTGCCGGCGTACCGGGCAGTGAAAGACACGCCCTGGCCACCGCCCATGCCATCAATGAAATCAAACCGACCCACCTCTCCGCCCTCTCCCTCATGCTCTATCGGGGCAGCGAACTGAAGGACCAGTTCGAACGGGGCGAATTCACGCCCCTTCCGCCCTATGGCCTCATGGAAGAACTGAAGGTCATTGTGGAACACCTGGACCTTCCGGAAACGGAGCACATGATTTTTAGGAGCAACCACGTATCCAACTACATCCGTCTGGCGGCCACCCTCCCCAGGGATAAGGAAAAACTCCTGGCTGACATTGACGAAAGCATCCGCTACCTGAAATCCAAGAAAAACTACGACGTGTACAACCACGACTGGACGAAATAAAAAAATCCCCGGAACCTCTGCGGTTCCGGGGATTTTTCCTATTTGGGCCGCCTGGCGCGGCCCGGGTTCAAAGGGTTCAGAAGGTTCAGAGGGTTCAGAGGGTGGTGGTATCGCCCTTCGGGCGATGAGTATGTTGCCGCCTTTCGGCGGCAGCGCTGCCTTTGGCAGCGAAAACCGTACAACCGCGCCTTCGGCGCGTGGAAATGCACCCCTTTTGGTGCTAACGCACCACCTTCCCCCCGAAGGGGGGACTTTACTCGCCGCTCAGCTTTTGGTCTCATAAAGTATCTCAAAGCATAGCGCCGCTAAAACTTCCCCCTTCGGGGAAAGTACCGCCGCAGGCGGGGATAGGGGTGCATTTCCCACGGGCGCAGCCCGGTTGTTTGGTTTTCGCTACCGCAGGCAGCATTCATAACTCCCTCTGAACCAGCCCGCTCTGTGGGCGGAATCCATGGTTCGGCGCAAAGCGCACGAACCATAGAACCCGGGCGCCGTAAGGCACCTGAACCCTTTTGCTTTCGGGAATACCATTCAGCGGCAGGTGGATAGCAGACAGCGGACACAGCCTCTCCCTTCCCCTCCCAAATGCGGTATCATAGAGACAGATATTTCAGGAGAAAGGAGAAACTTCCATGAAAAAGAAAATTCTATGCACCGCTGCCCTGGCAGCCATGATTTCCGCCTGCGCCATTCCCGCCCCCACTGCAGAGGCCTTCAGCATCGGCGACATTATCGGCATCGCCCAGGGAGCAGCCCAGTACGCCCTGCTGGACAAAGAGTTCAACTATTACAATAACACCGAAGAAGGGCGGCAGGAGCTTTTCAAATCCTACCAGGAAAAACTGGGCGTGGTGCACGACGAGGCAAAGGAGGCAGAGCTCTCCTCCATCATGAGCCGCCTCACTGCCAGCATCGGCGCCGAGGATCCCTCCATTTATGACAAGCCCTACCTGTACTTCATCTGCGCCGACGAATCCTTCAACGCCTTCTGCTCCATGGGCCATGTGATGGTGGTAAACGACGGCCTCTTCAAGTACCTCACCAACACCGATGAATTGGCAGTGGTGCTGGGCCATGAAATGGGACATGGCCAGAAGGACCATGTGGTAAACGCCATGCACGAGAAGGCAAAAACAGAACTGGGTGCCGCCGTCATTTCCGGCGCCCTGGGCGGCAGCGCCCTGAGCCAGGAAGTGCTGGGCATTGCGGTGAACCAGATAGAAACAGTACAGATTACCAGGGGCAACGAAAAGGAAGCGGACAAACTCTCCTTCGACTACATCTACCGCGCCGGCTACAACCCCGGTGCTGCCGCCGCCGTGTGGCAGCGGGTCATCGAAAAGGGCGGCGACAACGACCCCACCTTCGCCCAGGAAGTCTTCTCCCCCTCCGACCACCCCTCCAACAGCGAACGGAGAGACACCTATGAAAAACAGCTCACCGAACTCTCCAAAAAGCACGTCACATTGAAGAGCAATACAAACACCGTGGAAGTGAACGGTAAAGAATTCGTCACCCCCGCCCCGGCAGGCGATATGAGCGCCGCCGAAAGGAAATACTTCGTCATGGGCAACCTGGCCGCCGCCTATGACCACGGAGAAAATAAAAATCCCGCCGAAGCCAGAAACGGCACCGTCTACCTGGGCAGCCAGGCCATCATCACCCCCGCCGACGGCGACCCCTCCGCTGAGGCCCTGGCGGAACGGCTGAATCAGATAAAGTAAGGCCGCTTCGCGGCCCGGGTTCAAAGGGTTCAGAAGGTTCAAAGGGTTCAAAGGGGAAGGTGGCCAGCCCCTGCGGGGCTGGAGGTTATGGCCGCCTGCGGCGGCAGGTTGTGTAGAAAGGGGCGATGGCCCTTTGGCCCGAGGGTGGTGGTGGCGGCTGGCGCCGCAAAATAAAAAGAGGGCGCGCCTGACGGCGCAGGTTGTATAGAAGGGTTATGTTCGCTTCGCTCAAGGGGCCTCAGCGGCCTTCGGCTGCTGAGGGTGGTGGTATCGCCTTCGGCGATGAATATGAAGTCAGCGTTACGGGATAGTTTTTCCCCGCCGTCATAGCCTTCACAACCCTTCTACACAACCCTCAGCCCGCGCGAAAGCGCAGGGCTGAGCCCCTGCCCGCCAAAGGCGGGCACCCCCTCTACTTCCGGGAACACAGCCCATCTGCCGTATGACAATTTTCACGTCTTCCCGCCGACCGGTATTTACCAGCCGATGAGTCACCATCCACAAGTACCGAGATTCTTCGCTGTCGCTCAGAATGACGCACAGGGCGGGAAGGGACCACGGCCAGCAGACAGCGGACAGCGGTAAGCGGACAGCCGTTTTTATAACTTGTATTCCCTCTCTGTATACTATATAATTAATTTTTGACAGTATCTTTTTATGTATGCAGAGTGCAGGAGTGAAATGTATGACCATTCAGAATGAGCTGGATATTGATATAAAAAATCTTCTGGGCCATCCCTGGAGCGTGAAGGAGGAGGACCTGAAAGACATGGAGGGTCTTATCCACCAGGCAGGACGGTCATTGACGGAGCTTCGGAGAAGCGGGAAGGGGCCCGACGGAAGCCTGGTTCTTTTCCCCCGCCTCCCCTACATTCTGGAGGAGGAAAGGCTCATGTCCAAAGAGGAGCGTCAGCACCTTTCCCATGTGGACGAGCTGGCCAAATCTTCGGATATCCTGATTTCCATCGGCATCGGCGGTTCCTATCTGGGAAACCAGATGCTCTTTGACGTGTTCTGCGGTCCCTACTGGAACATGATGAGCCGGGAGGAACGGCAGGGATTTCCCCAGGTCTTCTTTGCGGGGCAGAACATGGACCCCCACGGCCTCCTGCAGCTGGCGGAGGAAGTGGAGCGGCAGAACCGGCGTCTTGGAAGAAAATGCAGGGTGCTGCTTCTGGTGATTTCCAAATCCGGCACCACCATCGAACCCTCCAGCGCCCTGAAGGCGCTCCGTGAAATCCTGGCACCCTTTGCGGATATTTCCCTTCTGGCCATTACGGACAAGGAAAAGGGCACCCTCAGGCAGTATGCCAGGGAGCACCATCTTCCCTGCTTCACCGTGCCCGACGGCATCGGCGGCCGGTTCAGCGAACTGTCCCAGGTGGGCCTTGTTTTTGCGCGCCTCATCGGCGTGGACATCGAAGACCTCCTGACCGGCGCCCGGATGGTGGAGGAAGCCTGCCAAAGCGAGACGACAGAGGAAAACCCCGCCCTCTTCCTGGCATCCCTGAAATACGCAGCCAGCAGAAAGTACGGCATGGCGGCGGAAATCATCATGCCCTACGGCGATACCCTCCGTTCCTTCGGCTGGTGGTACGCCCAGCTTCTGGGAGAATCGCTGGGAAAGAAATATGACACCAAAGGCCGGGAAGTCCATTACGGCCGCATTCCTGTGGCTGCTGTAGGCACCACGGATATGCACTCCCTCACCCAGGAGCACCAGCAGGGCGCCAGAAACAAGCTGGTCCAGTTCATTTCCGTCAAGGAAAGCAGGAGCCGCCTTTCCGTCCTCTGCGAAGAGGAGGGCGAAGAAGGTTTAGTCCCCATGAACTACATGCTGGAATCCGCCCGCCGGGCCAACGAACAGGCCCTGGCCGCCGAAGGACGCATGAGCTGCAGCATCAAAATACGGAAAATCACCCCCTTCCACATCGGCGCCCTCATGTATTTCTTCTTCCTCACCATCGCCTACGAAGGGGCCCTGGCAGGCATTAACGCCTACGACCAGCCGGGGGTGGAAGATTATAAGAAAATTCTCCACCGGGATATCCGGGATTATATTGTGAAGCATAAATAGGGCCGCCTGCGGCGGCCCGGGTTCAGAAGGTTCAAAGGGTTCAAAGGGGAAGGTGTCCAGCCCCTGCGGGGCTGGAGGTTATGGCCGCCTGCGGCGGCGGGTTGTGTAGAAAGGGGCGACGGCCCTTTGGGCCGAGGGTGGTATCGTCCTTCGGGCGATGAATATGAAGTCAGCGTTACGGGATATTTTTTTCCCCCGCCGTCATAGCCTTCACAACCCTTCTATACAACCTTCAGCCCGCGCGAAAGCGCAGAGCTGAGCCCCTGCCCGCCAAAGGCGGGCGCCCCCCTCTTGCTTTCGGGAATACCGCTTTCCGCCGCAGCGATACTATAAAACTCCCTCTGAACCAGCCCGCTCTGTGGGCGGAACCCGAGCCGCCAAGGGCGTGAGCCCAATGGCGGCTTGAACCTGGGCGCCGAAGGCGCCTGAACCCTCCTGCGTACAGGAATACAGCTCCCCGCCGCTATGACTCAATCTCCCATAAACCTTGTGCTATCCTTCAAAAAAAGATATAATAAAATAATTGTAAAGGTGTAATTCAATCATGAAAGGTGTCTCATTGTGAAAAGAAAACAGCACACAATCAGAAAACCGGTTTCCTACAAAGGCAATGGTCTTCACTCCGGCATGCCGGTGACCATGACCATGCATCCCGCCAGGCCGGGGACGGGCATCCTTTTCCGCCGGAGCGACCTTCCCGGCGCGCCGGAGGTGCCTGCAGAGAGCCGGTACATTACAAGCACCATGCGTGCCACCACCCTGGAGAAGGGGCCGGCCAAGGTGTTTACGGTGGAGCATCTGCTTTCCGCCCTTTACGCCCTGAATATCGATAACTGCATTATTGAAATGGATTCGCCGGAACCGCCGGTAGGCGACGGCAGTGCGAAAACCTTCGTGGACATGGTGGAAGAAGCGGGCATTGAGGAGCAGGACGAAGAAATCCCGGTGCTCACCCTGGACAGGAGCGTAGCCATTTACGAGGGGAAGAAGTTCATCACCGCCCTTCCCTACGACGGCCTGCGCATTACCTTCACCTCCATCAATCCCCATCCTCTTTTGGGCACCCAGATGGTGGACATTGTCATCGACCACGATTCCTATATGAAGGAAATCGCTTCCGCCAGGACCATCGGTTTCACCTGGGAGCTGGAAGCCATGAGGAAAATGGGTCTCGGCAAGGGCGGCACCCTGGAGAACGCCGTGGTGTATTCGGAAACGGAATGCCTCTCCGTGCCCCGTTTCAAGGACGAACTGGTGCGCCACAAGATTCTGGACATTCTGGGCGATATTTCCCTGGTAGGGCCGCTGAACGCCCATATCATCGCCGTCCTGGGCAGCCACAAGCTGAACGCGGAACTTTCTGAAAAACTGCAGGCCCTGAAGAAATAAGACCTGCCTTTCACATACAAGAAATAGGATAAGGAGGAACTGTTATGGAATTAAATGTTGAAGAAATTATGGAAATCCTGCCCCATCGGTACCCCATGCTGCTGGTAGACAAGATTATTGAAATGGTCCCCATGGATTACGCCATCGGCGTGAAATGCGTCACCATGAATGAACCCTTTTTCCAGGGCCACTTCCCCGGCCATCCCGTTATGCCCGGCGCCCTCATCTGCGAAGCCATGGCACAGGTAGGCGGCGTTGCCCTCCAGTACCCGGAAGAAAACAGGGGTCTCATCCCCATGTTCACCGGTATGGACCATGTCCGTTTCCGTTCCCCCGTCCTCCCCGGAGACCAGCTGGTCACCAAGGCGGTAATTAAAAAAATTATCGGCCGTATGGGCAAGGTACACTGCGAATGCCATGTAGGCAGCGTCCACAAGGCAGAGGCCGATTTCCTCTTCTACCTCATGGATCCCAACGATTCCCCGGAGAAGAAGGAAAAGGAACAGGAAGCCCAGAAAAAATAAATTTCCTTAAACTATTTCAAAATAGTTAATAAACAGAGGAACTGAAAGAAAATCGGAGAGAAAGAAGGATTCCCCTTATAAACGCCCCAAAACCGCTGTTTCAAAACAATAATGAATCCGGGACTTATGTATAAAGAGAATCATAAATCAAAAAATTGGCTGTCGGTCAAAACAGCCGCCATCATAAAGGGGAATGGAACTATGGAATTAAAAGTCATTCAATCGGCAGAGCCGAAAGTTCATCCAACCGCCGTCATTGATCCTACGGCGATTCTTCATAAGAATGTAGTCATCGGACCCTATGCGGTGATCGGTGAAAACTGTGAAATCGGCGAAGGCTCCATCATCGGCGCCCACGCCGTCATTGCCAAGAACGTGCGCATGGGAAAGGAAAACCACATTTATCCCCATGCCGTCATCGGAGAAGATCCCCAGGACCTCAAATTCCATGACGAATACAGCACCGTGGTCATCGGCGACCACAACCTGATCCGCGAATACGTCACCATCCACCGCGCCACCGGTGAGAACTGCGAAACAAGAGTGGGCTCCTACAACATGCTGCAGGCCTACACCCATGTGGCCCATAACTGCAACTTCGGCGACCACATCGTCATGTCCAGCTTCTCCGGCGTGGCAGGCCACGTGACCGTGGAAGACCATGCAGTCATCGGCGGTATGAGCGGCATCCACCAGTTTGTCAAAATCGGTGCCTGCGCCATGGTAGGCGGCATGTCCAAAATCGTGCAGGACGTATGCCCCTTCGTCATCGTAGACGGCAACCCCTCCCGGGTGGTGGGCCTCAACAGCGTAGGCCTTGCCCGTAACAACATTACACCGGAAGTGAAGAGCTACCTGAAAAAGGCATACCGCCTCATTTTCCGCTCCGGCCTGAAACTGAACGACGCCATCCTGGAAATGGAACAGGAACTTCCGTCCACTCCGGAAATCGAACACCTCCTCCGTTTCCTCCGCAACTGCGACCGCGGCCTCTGCCGTACCAGAGATAGATAAATATACTTCCCCTTTATAAAAAGGCTCCCTGCATAGGGAGCTTTTTCTTTATGGGGCGCGGCTGGCGCCGCAGGTTGTGTAGAAGGGTTGTGAGGGGAAAGGTTAAAAAGGTTCAGAAGGTTCAGAGGGTTCAGAGGGTTCAAAGGGTTCAAAGGGTGGTGGTATCGCCCTTTGGGCGATGAGTTTTGTATGCCGCCAAAGGCGGCAGCGCTGCCAGAGGCAGCGAAAACCATAAAACCGGGCCTGCGGCCCGTCGGAAATGCACCCCTATTCCCCTGCGGGGACTTCTCCACGGGAAAGCGTCTCACGTGATTTTCAGGTCGCTTTGCTCCCTTACAAATCACGTTCGCTTGCCACCCCGGAGGGGGAAGTTTTAGCAACACTATCGATAGAGCAACTTAAGTTAGCACAAGGGGGGTAAGCGAAGAGCAAATCTGCCCCTCCGGGGAAGACGCCGCCGCAGGCGGCAGAAGGGGTGCATTTCCAACGCCCGCCAGGGCGGTTGGCCTGTTTTCCCCGGGCGAAGCCCGTTGTCTGGTTTTATCCGCGAAGCGGATTATAAATCATCGCCGCGCAGCGGCGATACCACCACCCTTTGAACCCTCACGTCCGCAGGGCGGTTGTATGTTTTTTAACTGGCGGCGAAGCCGTCCACAACCACCCTCTGAACCTTCTGAACCCGGGGCCGCTTTGCGGCCCCTTCCCCCTTGACTCCCTAAACAACTCATGCTAGAATATACTAAACTTATAGCATGACAATGACCGGAATCAGGCTGGGGAATCTTCCAAGAGAGGCAGCGGGTGGTGAAAGCTGCTGAAGCGAACGAGCCGCGTCACCCGGGAGTCCTTCTCTGAGTCCATCTGTGGCCAGGAGCAAGCGGCGGCACCGTTACAGCCCAATTGAGTACGCAAGACAAGGTGGTACCTCACGAATCTGTGCCCTGTCGGATTTTTCCGGCAGGGCTTTTTGATGTCCTGCCTCTGTGTTCTATTTCAAAGGAGTGTATGTCATGAAGAAATCAGCCAATTCCCTCATCCCCATCGGGCTCATGCTCTTTGCCCTCTTCTTCGGCGCCGGCAACCTGATATTCCCCGTATTCATGGGACAGAATTCCGGCGTCAATACCATTCCCGCCACCATTGGGTTTCTGATTACCGGCGTGGGCCTTCCCATTCTGGGGGTGGCTGCCATCGGCTATTCCGGCAGCGACCTTGAGGCCCTGGCTTCCCGGATTCATCCCAAGTACGCCATTTTCTTCACCGTGGCCCTGTACCTCACCATCGGGCCGGCTTTTGCCATCCCCCGTACCGCCACCACCTCCTTTGAAATCGCCGTGGCTCCATTCTTTGGAAGCGCCATGAAATCCATGGCCCTCTACGTTTTCTGTTTCCTCTTCTTCGTCGTTTCCTGGTGGCTTTCCGTGAGCCCCAATAAGCTGGTAAACCGTATCGGCAAGGTCATTACGCCGGTGCTCCTCCTTTTCCTGGCCCTTCTATTCATCGTTTCCACCATCCATCCCATGGGACCCTGGCAGCCCGCTGCCGATGGCTATCGGGACACCATGAAGGCCCTGACCCAGGGATTCCTGGACGGCTACGGCACCATGGACGCCCTGGCTGCCTTCGTATTCGGCATTATCGTAGTCAATTCCGTCCGCCAGTACGGCGCTGACACCAATGAAGAAATCGCCCTCTCCACATTGAAGAGCGGCCTCATCGCCGGTGCCTGCCTGGGCATTATTTACCTCTTCCTCTGCTTCCTGGGCGCCAGCTCCGTCACCGAACTTGGCATGCAGGAAAACGGCGCCGGCGTGCTGGTAGGCTCCGCCCGCTACTACTTCGGCTCCTACGGCCGCATCATTATGGGAGTCATCGTGCTTCTGGCCTGCCTCACCACCAGCGTGGGACTCATTACCGCCTGCGCTGAATATTTCTCCCGCCTCATTCCTGCCCTGTCCTACACCATGTGGGTATCCGCCTTCTCCATCGTGTCCTTCTTCGTCGCCCTCTTCGGCCTCACCACCATCATCAAAGCCGCCATTCCGGTGCTCATGTTCCTCTATCCCCTCACCATCTCCCTGGTGATCCTCACCTTCGCCCATTCCCTCTACGGCGACTGCCGCAGCGTATACCGCGCCGCCACCTTCTTCACATTCTTCCCCTCCCTCTACGACGGCATCCACACCGCCGGCCTCTCCCTGGGCGGCCTGGACACCCTCATGGCCTCCCTGCCCCTTGCAGGCTACGGCCTCTCCTGGGTATCCTTCTGCCTGGCAGGCCTCATCATCGGCGTCATCCTCTCCCGGTTTGATAAGACTAAGGCAGTGCAGGAATAGGATGAAATGGAAATCAAAAGAGCTCCCTTTGGGGAGCTTTTTTGATGGGACCACAGTGAGCCAGTACGGCGTTTGGCTGTATTCCCAAAGATGGACGCGGCTGCGCCGCGAAGGTTCTTAAGGTTCTTAAGTTTGACGGGCCTTCGGCCCGAGGGTTGTGGTATCGCCTTTGGACACGCCCTAACGGGCGTGAGGGTTCAAAGGGTTCAGAGGGTTCCGCCTGCCTTCGGCAGGCTGGTTCAAAGGGTGGTGGTATCGCCCTACGGGCGATGAGCAGGAAGTCAGCGTTACGTACTTACCTTCCCAACCCGCATGGGCGAGTCGGCCAAAGTGAGCCCTGCTTAGAGCAGCATCATCATTCTTCCCCTCGTCCCCCCTTTGCCTCTTCGAGGCGCTCCCATTTTTCCTATTTGCGGCGAAGCCGCCACCACCACCCTCTGAACCCTTTGAACCAGCCCGTCCACGGCGGGCCGAACCATCTGAACCCGGGCCGCAAGGCGGCCCCATTAAAAGGCGGCCCCATTGACTTAATATAGAAAGAATGCTATATTTAATTCATCTCTTAATAGAAATTCATGAATATAAAAGGAGCATGACATGAACAACGAATCCATCATCATCCCTACCAAAGATACACCGAAGCCCCATAACGATAAGGCGGTCCTCCTGGAAGCCATGAAGTACCGCTATGCCACCAAGAAATTCGACCCGGAGAAAATCATTTCCGACGAAGATTTTGAAACCCTGCTGGAAGCGGCCCGTCTGTCCCCCACCTCCTTCGGCATGGAGCCCTGGAAAATCCTGGTCATCCAGAATAAGGAAATCCGGGAGGAAATGATTCCCTACGGCTGGGGCGCCAGAGCAGGCCTTACCGGCGCCAGCCATTTCGTGGTCTTCCTGGCCAACAAGAGGGAAGACATTACCTTCGGCTCCCCCTATGCGGACCACATGCTGAAGGATATCCACCAGGTGCCGCCGGAAGTGTACGATTTCTACAGCCAGGTGTACACCCGCTTCGGAAAAGAGGAAATGAAAATCCTGGACTCCGAGCGCACTGCCCTGGACTGGACCTCCAAGCAGGCCTACATTGTCATGGCCAACATGATGACCATGGCCGCCTACATGGGCATCGACTCCTGCCCCCTGGAAGGATATAGCCCTGCTGACATGACCCGCCTTCTGGGAGAGAAACATCACCTCTTCGACACAAAGCACTACGGCATCGCCGTCATGGCCGCCTTCGGCTACCGGGCCGAAACCCCTCACCGGGACAAGAGCAGAAAACCCCTCTCCGAGTCCGTGGAATGGGTGAGGTAACAGGGGTTCCTTTCCGGCTTGACGCGTTGGTGTTTCTTACCGGCAGGAAACTGTTTGCGAAAGGTTTCCTATCCGGCTTGACACCATTACGTTTCTTGCCGGCAGGAAACTGTTTGCGGATAGTTTCCTATTCGGCTTGACACCATTACGTTTCTTGCCGGCAGGAAACTGTTTGCGGATAGTTTCCTATTCGGCTTGACACCATTGCGTTTCTTGCCGGCAGGAAACTGTTCGCGAAAGGTTTCCTATCCGATTTGACACCATTGCGTTTCTTACCGGCAGGAAACTGTTTGCGGATGGTTTCCTATTCGGCTTGACACCATTGCGTTTCTTGCCGACAAGAAACTGTTTGCGGATGGTTTCCTATTCGGCTTGACACCGCTTTATTTTATCCCAACAGGAAACTTCACAAAAAAACTTCAGCCCCGGAGGCTGAAGTTTTTTTGTGTCATTACTGTTTATTTTCGTTTTCCCAGGCTCTCTTGCCCAGCTCGATGGCGCCGGTGAGGCCTGCGTGGTCTCCCAGGGCCGGGGGAACGATGTAGTCTTCCAGGGTTCCCGTCAGTTTGTCGGAGTGAATATAGCCGTTCAGATTCTTTTTCACTTCGTCCCTCACCATCTGGAAAAGGTTATCCTGATGCATGACGCCGCCGCCGATAATGATTTTGTCCGGGGAATAGAGGAGTACCAGGTTGGAGACCCCCTGTCCCAGGTAGTAGGCTTCCATTTCCCATACTTCCTTCCGGCTGTGGAGGGTTTCGCCCGGAGCGCCCCAGCGCTGCTGGATGGCGGGTCCGCAGGCATAGCCTTCCAGGCAGCCGCCGGGGAGGAAGGAGTCCTTGTGGAAGGGGCAGCTTCCTTCATAGGTGTCCTTGGGATGACGCTGGATCAGCATGTGGCCTGCTTCGGGATGCATGAGGCCATGGAGCAGTCTGCCCTCGCAGTAAAGGCCTACGCCGATACCGGTGCCTACGGTCATGTAGGAAACCACCTGGCATCCTTTTCCTGCGCCGTATACCGATTCGCCAAGGGCGGCACCATTCACGTCGGTGTCGAACTCAATGGGAATGGAAAAGGCCCTTGCAAAGGGACCCACAAAGTCCACATCCTGCCAGCCCTTCTTCGGGGTTGCCTTGATGTAGCCGTAGGTGGGGGAATCCTTCTTCAGGTCCAGGGGCCCGAAGCTGGCAATTCCCAAGGATTCGATGTCATACTGTTTGAACCAGGCAATGATTTCCGGCAGCACCTGGGCTGCGGTGGTGGTAGGAAACCGCATTTCCGAAAGGATCCGGATGGTACCGTTCTTCACTTCTCCCACGCCGCAAATAATTTTAGTACCGCCTGCTTCTATACCGCCGATTAAAATTTTGAAACGCCTCCCTATCCTTACGCTTTTGGAAATATCACTCGTACCAGTTTATAATATATTGCCTCTTCTTGCAATGGGGAATTAGTGAGCTGGTGAGCTAGTGGGCTAGTGGGCTAGTGGGACAGTGGGACAGTGGGACAGTGGGACAGTGGCCGCGGAGCGGCCAAGGTTCAGAGGGGAAGGTGGACGGGGCTTCGCCTCGAAGGTTCTTAAGGTTCTAAAGTTTGACGGGCCCTTTGGGCCGAGGGTTGTGGTATCGCGGACACGCCTGCGGCGTGAGGGTTCAGAGGGTTCAAAGGGTTCAGAAGGTTCAAAGGGAAGGTATCGCCTGACGGCGATGAGTTTTATATGCCGCCAAAGGCGGCGATACCTCCCCCTCTGAACCAGCCTGCCAACGGCAGGCAGAACCTTCTGAACCTTTTGAACCTGGGCCACGCAGTGGCCTCGTAGGCGATACCATAACCCTCAGCGGCGAAGCCGATGTCAAACCTGAGAACCTTCGGGGCTAATAGCCCCGTCCATCTTAAGAACCTTCAGGCCTGACAGGGCCGCCAAGCGGCCCCTTCTCATCCACCACAGGCACACCCATCTTCATCAGGGCTTCTGCCAGGACGCCGCTTCCTTTGATTTTCTTTCCACTGAAGGTGCCGTCGTAGATGTCATGGACGCCGCAGGTGGGGCTTCCGGATTTCAGGATGGCCAGGTCCACTTTTCCCATGCGGGCAAGCACTCTTTCTACGCCCCGCCGGTAGACGTCATCCATGTCGGTGCCGTCACGACGGATGACCCGGCCGTTTCGGATTTCCACAGGGGGCCGGGGCACGGGAAGGCCGGCCTCCACTTCCGGGCATACAGGAACGATTTCTTTATCTTTAAGGAAAGCCAGTACCCTTTCATTTCGGTTGTTTCCGCCGCTGTACTTGCAGTTTCTGCCCAGGAGGCAGGCGCTCACCAGGACTCTCATGATTTCACGTCCTTGAAATGGATACGGGAGAGCACTTTGTCCGCCGCTTCCGGAGGCAGGTGGGTGGCGGCGAAGAGCCAGGTCTTTTCTCCCACGGGATACATATAGTAGTTCACCATGCCATCGGGGCCGGCCATGCTGTAGGAAATATAATTGTCCTCTTCTTTGTGGATTTCAAAGGGCATGGTAATGATGGAGGCCCGCTGGGCCTGTTCCTGCTCTCTGCTGATGAAGGCGCAGCGCATCATCACTTTTTTCTTCTGGTACACCATGATGGTGCCCGCCGTTTCCTTCATGGAGAAATCGTCGCCGCCATCCAAGGTGACCTGGATTTCATCGCCCGTTTCCGGTTTCATGGTTATCTTTTCATCGGTAAGGCCGCAGCCTGCCAGCAGGGTGGCGGAAAGCAGAAGGGCCGCCGCTTTCAGTTTCAAATGATTCAAAGGCATATCTCCTTTCATCAAGGGTATTTTACCACAAAAGGAAGGACAGGGATAATCCGGTCCGTTTCCGACTATAGAAACAGGAAATGGATTTCATGAAAGGAGGTTTCCTATGAACCAATCATTCACCGGATGGGAGGAGCTGTCCTCCCATTTTCCACTGAAGGCGGCGCTGTCCATCTTCTTTCTTGCCCTGGTGCACCACGCCCTCATGTTCCTCTGCTTTTCCCTGCTGGTGCTGCTGGACCTTCTCTCCCGCTGGATTGCCATCAGCGCGGAGCTCCTTCGGGCGGAAGGAAAATCATCGCCCACGCTCCTTGCCATGCTCCGCGCCATCCCAAGGGCCCGCCGTCTGGGCCTTATCTGCAGCAGCGCCATGAAGGAGCAGGGACTGTCCAAGCTTATTCTGTATAATTTCTGCGTCCTTGTCTCCGCCTCGGCGGACTATCTTCTCTCCGAAAGCGGCCATCCCTCGGGCATGGTGTCCCTGGCGGTGAGCTACCTTGCCGCTGCGGAGGCCCTGTCGGTGATGGAAAACCTGTCGGAAGCCGGATTTTCTTCCATCACCTTCCTTCTGAAGCGTATGAAGGGAGGCCCAAAATGAAGTGGGGTATCGATGTATCGGAGCACAACCGGCCCTTTGACTGGCACTCCCTGAAGAAACAGGGCGCCTCCTTCGTCATCGTCCGCCTGGGCTGGGGCGCGGGCCACCTGGACAGCCGTTTCTACGAATACGCCAACGGCGTCCTGGATGCAGGCCTTGGGCTGGGCATGTACTACTACAGCTATGCATTGACCGAAGAAGCGGCGGCAGAAGAAGCCCGCTTCACCGCAGCCCTGCTGAAAGACGCAGGCCTTCCGCCGGAAAAGCTCTCCGCCGGTATCTGGCTGGACATGGAAGATGCCGACGGCTATAAGGAAAGAAATGGAATCACCGGAAAGGACGAAATCACCGCCCTCTGCCTCGCCTATCTTTCCGAAATGAATAAGCAGGGCTGCCCGGCCGGCCTTTACAGCTCCTGCTCCTGGCTTGCGGACTTGATCCACATTCCCGCCCTTCCCGAAGGGACTCCCCTCTGGTGTGCCCAGTGGGGCAGCGCCTGCGATATCAAGGAAGCCATGCTGTGGCAGTTCACCAATTCCCTCCCATTGGAAGGACAGCTGGTGGACGGGGATATATGGAAATAGGCGCCCTTTGGGCGCGAAAGGTTCTAAAGATTGACCGGCCCTATGGGCCGGAGGGTTCGAAGGTTTGACGGCCCTTCGGGCCGAGGGTTAAGGTGGCGCCATTGGACACGCCTGCGGCGTGAGGGTTCAAAGGGTTCAAAAGGTTCAGAGGGTTCAAAGGGTTGTGGTATCGCCCTTCGGGCGATGAGTATATAGCCGCCTATCGGCGGCATACATAACTCCCTCTGAACCAGCCCACTCTGTGGGCGGAACCCATCGGTCAGTGCGCCAACACATGACCGATAGAACCTGGGCGCCGTAAGGCGCCTGAACCTTCCTGCTTTGGGGAACACAGTCCCCGCCGTCATAGCCTTCACAACCCTTCTACACAACCCTCAGCCCGTGCAAAAGCGCAGGGCTGTCGCCCCTGCCCGCCAAAGGCGGGCGCCCCCTCTTGCTTTCGGGAATACAGCTTCCCGCCGCAGCGATACTATATAACTCCCTCTGAACCAGCCCGCTCTGTGGGCGGAACCGGAGCCGCCAGGGGCGTAAGCCCAATGGCGGCTTGAACCCGGGCGCCAAAGGCGCCTGAACCCTTTTGCTTTCAGGAATACCGTCTCCCTCCGTTAAGGAAGCGCTGATTAAATCGTTGTTTGCTTTTATTCTTGAATTTTTATGCAATGCAAGGAATGAGGCGACGCGAATAG
>NZ_UPZP01000007.1 GCF_900538805.1 uncultured Dialister sp. | reverse complement strand
CCTGCGCCTTCGGCGCAGAGGGGCGTATGGCATCCATCGGGCCTTCGGCCCTCGGTGCCAAGGGTTGTATAGAAGGGTTGCATCGCTTCGCTCAGGGGAAAAGGCCGTGGTGGGCGGCTTCGCCGCCAGTTTGTAGAAAACAAATTTAGTGGGCTGGCGAGCTAGTGGGCTAGTAAAACCAAACAACCGCCCTTGCGGGCGAGGGAAAACAGGCCAACCGCGCCTTCGGCGCGTGGGAAATGCACCCCTTCTGCCGCCTGCGGCGGCGTCTCCCCCGGAGGGGGAGATTTGCTCTATGCTTCCCTTAGTGCTAACTTAAGTTGCTCTTTGTGCAGCTTCGGATAAAGTCCCCCCTCCGGGGGGAAGGTGGTGCGCAGCACCAAAAGGGGTGTATTTCCCTCGGGCCGTAGGCCCGGTTTGCTTGTTTTCCTTTCGCGCCAAGGGCGCGGTTGTTTGGTTTTATCATAATGGCGCCCCTTTATTTTTGAAGGCGCCTACCACAACCCTCGCGGCACAGGCGCGTCAACCCTTAGAACCCTAAGAACCCTTTGAACCCTCACGCCCGAAGGGCGTGTCCATTGGCGATACCACAACCCTCGGGGCCAAAGGCCCCGTCAAACTTAAGAACCCTTGGGCCCGGAGGGCCCATCAATCTTAAGAACCTTTATTTATATATAGTTGGTGTCAATATGAACTCATTTTTAGTCGGTCTCCAGTTTCTCACCCGCATCCATGTTTCGAACGAGACAGTGTGGAAGGATGAGGAATTCGGGAAGAGCGTGGTCTTTTTTCCCATATACGGATGGATTATCGGGGCCTTTATGTGCCTCATTTATTTCCTCCTGAAGCCTTTGGATATGCCTTATCTGACGGCCTTCCTCATTGTGTTGGGAGAGCTTTTTATATCAGGCGGCACCCTGGCTGACGGGCTGATGGATTCGTCGGACGGGCTGTTTTCGGGCAGGTCCCGGGAGCGGTCTTTGGAAATCATGAAGGACAGTCTCATCGGTTCCTTTGGCATGCTGTCCATCATCATTTTCATCAATCTGTACACCCTGTCCCTGGGGTCCGTGGAGACGTCTCTCTATCCGCTCCTCATTGCGGCGCCTACGCTGGGGCGGCTGAATCTGGTGATCAGCATCTGTGAATTTCCCTATGCCCGGCCCTACGGCATGGGGAAGGCTTTTTCGGCGTACCGGCCGAAGCATGCGGTGGCCATGGCCTCTGTTTTTGCGCTGCTGCCGGCGCTGTATTTCGGATTTCTGTATCTTGTACTGGCGGGGGCGGCCCTTTTTCTGGGGCTGTACCTGAACCGCTGGATTGTGGGGAAAATCGGCGGCACCACCGGTGATACCTACGGCTTTGTGAACCAGGTGACCGAAGTTTTCCTGGCGCTCCTTTTTGTTTTGATAACCAGGGGGAATCTATGGCATATGTTGTAAGCTCGCCGGGATCCTGCGGCGAGTTCATTCAGGGATATATAGAAGGTTCCTCCTTTATGGTGACCTGTCCCATAGACCGTTTTTCCTATGCACTCTCCGGCTTTGAGGGGGAAGGGGACAGGCTTCCGCCCAAGGCCCTTTCGGCGGTGGAGAAGACCCTGGCCTACCTGGGGGAAGGAAATCCGGTGCCCCTGAAGCTCCGGTCCCATATCCAAAAGGGGAAGGGCATGGCTTCCAGCACCGCCGATATCAGCGCCGCCGCCCAGGCAGCGGCCCTTGCCTGCGGCAGGAAGCTGTCGGAGCGGGAAATCGCGGAGATTGCCCTTTCCATCGAACCCAGCGACGCCACCTTTTTCAAAGGGGTGGTGCAGTTTGACTACCGCGAAGGCCGGCTCATCCGGGAAATGGGAATCTGCCCTGCCATGCAGATTTTGATTTACGACTGCGGCGGGGAAGTGGACACCATGCAGTTCAACTCCCGCGTGGGTCTGGTGGACCTGCAGAGGAGCAACGAAAAGAAAATGGCAGAGGCCCTTTCTCTTTTTAAAGAGGGCATCTCCCAAAAGTCCCTGGACCTCATCGGCAAAGCTGCGTCCATGAGCTCCTTTGCCAACCAGAAAATCCTCTTCAAGAAACCACTTGCCGATTTCTACCATCTTGGAATGGAAAGGGGAGGCAAAGGGGTCATCTGCGCCCACAGCGGCACGGTGCTGGGGCTCATTCTCCCCATGGACCGGGACGCCATGGCAGTGAAAAATTTCCTTGATGACAGAATGAAAGGGAGGATTTCCTTCCTGGACCTGGTGCACATTACGAACCAGGGCATGCAGTGCAGAAAGTGTGATATCCATGACTTTGAAAAGCTCTAGGCACGGCGGCGACGTCTTTTCCCTGGACCCCGCCGAAAGAAATAAAATCCTTGATTTCGGCATCAACATCAATCCGCTCGGCCTTTCTCCCCTGGGGAGAAAGGCTCTTTCCCGTTATTGGGAAATCGAAACCCTCCGCTACCCGGACGTGGAAGACCGGGACGTGATAGAATCCCTTTCCCTTGCCTACGGCATGGACAAGGACACCATGGCCCTTGGAAACGGGGCCACCGAGCTCATGTACACCCTCCTTCGCATGGTGCAGCCGAAAAAAGTGCTGGTACCGGCGCCGGCGTTCTCCGAATACCGCCTCTCCGCTGAAGCGGCGGGGGCGGAAACGGAAAGTTTCCTACTGGACAAAGACCGGGGATTTGCCCTGCCCATGGACGAACTGGAGAAGAAAATGGCTCCCGGCTCCCTCCTCTATCTGGGCCACCCGAACAACCCGGACGGCTGCCTTCTCTCAAAGGACGATTTCCAAAAAGTCATGACCCTGGCGGAGGAAAGGGAGAGCTATGTGGTGATTGACGAATCCTTCATCGATTTTGTGGAAGGAAACCTGTCCTACCGGTCCTTCGTAAAGACTTATTCACACCTGGTGGTCATCATGTCCTTAACGAAATTCTACGCCGTTCCCGGTCTTCGCATCGGCTGCTCCTTCGCCTGCCCCCGGCTTACGGAAAAGCTCAAAGAACGGCTCATCCCCTGGAACGTGAACGGCCCCGCCCAGCTCTACATGACCTACGCCGCCAAAGACAGGGAATACATTAAGCAGTCCCGGGCCTTCTGCGCCGCCGAGAGGACATATTTCGCAGAGAAATTATCAGAAATTGAAGGGCTCAAGGTTTACCCGGGCTGTGTCAATTTCATCCTTTTAAAACTTACCGGCTCCATCAAAGACGCCGCCGACTTACAGAAACTTCTCCTTCCAAAGGACATCTTCATCCGCCAGTGCGGCAACTACGAAGGCCTTGATGACTCCTTCTTCCGCCTGGCCGTCAGGACAAGAGAAGAAAACGACCGGCTCCTTAACGCATTGAAAGAGGTTTACCATCCATGATTACACTTTACCTTGTACGGCACGGCCAGACCCTGTGGAACAGCTCCGGCCGCTACCAGGGCCGCACCGACGTGGCCCTGAGCGAAAAAGGCCTCGCCCAGGCCGAAAAAACGGCGGCCTGGTTCCAGGACATCCACCTGGACGGCGTCATCGCAAGTCCCCTCCAGCGGGCCGCCAAAACCGCTGAAGGCATTGCGGCAGGCCACCACCTGACCCTGGAAACAGACGAAAACCTCAAAGAACTCTCCTTCGGCGACTGGGAAGGAAAAACCTACGACGAAATCGAAAAAATCTGGCCCGGCATGATCGAAGCCATGTACCACGACGCCGGCACCATGAAGCTTCCTCACGGCGAATCCTTCAAAGAATGCCAGGAGCGCTGCATGAAAGCCATAAATGGCATTATCCAAAGGGGAGACAACAAAACCTACGCCATCGTCTGCCACGGAGCGGCGCTGCGAACCATCATCTGCGCCCTCATCGACATCCCTTTGGCAAGGTCCTGGAACCTGGCCCTCTCCAATGCCAGCATCTCGGAGGTCATCATCTACCCCGGCGATATGAATGTACTCTATATGCTGAATCATACGGAGCACCTGGGGGATTTGAAGTCCGGGAGCTGAGCAGCCGCGAAGCGGCTGCGATCGGGGGGGCGCCTGACGGCGCGGCCGGGATCGGGATCGGGACCGGGATCGAACAGCCCCGCCGGGCAACCGTCATCCTGAGCGCAGCGAAGGATCTCGGTGCATGGAGTAAGTGACGCCAATGGCAGTAAATACCGGTTGGCGGGGCGGCAGCATTCCCGTAGGGGCCTGCCGCTTCGCGGCAGAGGGGCGTATGGCATCCATCGGGCCTTCGGCCCTCGGTGCCAAGGGTTGTGTAGAAGGGGTGCATCGCTTCGCTCAGGGGGGGCGGTGGGCGCCCTTCAAAGAGAAGGGGCGCCAGTATGATAAAACCATACAACCGGGCTATCGCCCGAAGGAAAACAAGCCAAACTCGCTTTGCTCGTTGGAAAACCATACAACCGCCCTGACGGGCGAGGAAAAAGCGGCACCCCCTTTGGTGGCTGGCGCCACCACCTTTCCCCCGCTAAAGCGGTGGGACAATAAAACCTTTGCAACCGCCTTACGGGCGTGGAAAACCATACAACCGCCCTTCGGGCGGGGAAATGCACCCCTATCCCCGCCTACGGCGGTACTTCCCCCGGAGGGGGAAGTTTTAACGATGCTATAAAATGAGCAACTTAAGTTAGCACCAAGGGAAGCATAGAGCAAATCTCCCCCTCCGGGGGAGAAACCGCCGCAGGCGGCAGAAGGGGTGTATTTCCAACGAGCCTAAGCGAGGTTTGCCTGTTTTCTATTCGCGACAAGGGCGCGGTTGTTTGGTTTTATTATCATGGCGCCCCTTTATTTTTGAAGGCGCCTACCACAACCCTCAGCGCCAAAGAACGGTCAATCTTAAAAACCATTCCCGCCCCAAAGGCGGGATATTTTCTTGCAACTTTTTTTCATTTTCCGTACAATGAAGAAAAGAATTTTTTTATTTCCCACGTTCACATAAAAGCGATTTTTTCTATTAATATAGTAGAAGGGCCAAGTTTATAAGGCAATTCTGAAAACAGGCGCTTTCCTGTCAATCCTAGGCATCGCAGGAGAGGGCATTTCGGAGACGCAGGGATCCCCTTGCTTCCTTCTATCCAATCTGCAGAAAGGATCAAAATATGAACTACAGAAAGTACCCAGGACTCTAAATCAGCCCCATATATGCAGAAATGACGGGAGACTCATGCCTGGCGCGCGCCGTCGTACCCCGTACAGCAGCGGCCGTAGACCATGCAGACACCGAACTCATTGGGCATTCCATGCTGATTTGGAGATACCGGGCTTTTTGTAGTGCAATGAATGTTTTTTAGCGGACCTTAGAGAAAAATAGAAATGGCTGAATAGAATGAAAAGGGCCGCTTTGTCCGGCATTGCCGGGGAAAGTGTCCAAGACTGATGAAGGAGGATTTTATTGAAGAACTGGTGCGCCGCGCCAGAGCGGGAGATATGGCGGCAAAGGAAACATTATGCGAACAGTTTAAGGAATCTATTTATAAGATGGCTCATACGACTTATAAAACACTGGATGCAGAGGATGTGGCTCAGGAACTATGGCTCTGCTTTTTCGAGGATTTAGCACAGTTCGACTTCAAGGCAGGCGTTCCTTTCTCAGCTTATATCAGGACCAGACTGAAATGGCGTGCTGTGAAATGCTGCCGAGCCCACGAAAAGAAACTATCTTCAGAAAGGGTGGCCGATGTGGTCCTGAATAGCAGAGGGATTGATGATGTGAATGACATGGATGAAAAAGAACTTCATGACTTCATCAACCGCTTTCCACTTACTGAAATGCAGAAAGTGTTATTAAGAAAACGTCTTTCCGGGATGACATGGGAAGAAATTGCGGCAGAAAGGAAAGTTTCCCGCTGCGGAATCTATGGATATATGCGGCGTATAAGGAAAATTTTTCTGGCCAGCCGAGAATTTAAAGAAATTTTTGCTGCATGACGTTCACATAAAAGCTCTTTTTTCTATTTATATAGTAGAGGGTGAAATGAACGGAACATCCCAGGGCCCGGGATGGAAAATCCGAAGTGCCCTGAAAGGAGGAATGTGAATGAAGACACTGCAGCTTGTGTTTGCGGCAGGAAGCAACGCCACTGCTACTATCACCATTGCCAATCCGAAGGATGGACTGACACTGGATGAAGTAAAGGCGGCGGTGGCAAAAATCCAGCCCATTATGGTAACCCGCTCCGGCGCGGAATATACCGGCTTCAAGAAAGCAGTTATCATGAGCACCACGGAAGAAGAGCTGGCTTGAGGGAGTGGAGTCATGTGAGGAGAGAGAGGGGGGAGGCAATAGAGCAGGGATCGAAGATCGGGATCGGGATCGAGGAGCCGCCGGCAGGCGGCATACAAAACTCATCGCCCGCAGGGCGATACCACAACCCTTTGAACCTTCTGAACCCTATGAACCCTTTGAACCTTTTCACAGACAATGACTCTACCTAAAGAACAAATCATGAGTAGTACAAACAAAGAAAGGAGGCTGCCTATGGCTGTTACTAAGGCGATTACTGACGTAAAACTGCAGATCCGTGTGCAGGATGGCACCACAGCATCCGGAGCGGCGAAGATCAAAAGTCTGAGCTTCTCCAATATCAAGCTGGATGCCGGTGACCAGGAACTGCTGGATGCGGGCAAGGCGATTGCGGGAATTACCAATTACCCGCTGTCCGGCGTACGCCGCGTAGATACCGGTGATCTTTCGGAAGCGTGAATGATTAGGAGGTGAGTAAAGCGCCGCCCTTGATGGGGCGGCGCTTTTGTATTGGCTGGGGCAGCAAAGCAGCCGGTGGCTGGTAGCTTGTAGCTGGTGGCTGGGAAAAACCATACAACCGGGCTTTCGCCCGTGGGAAAACAAGCCAACCACGCCTGCGGCGTGTTGGAAATGCACCCCTTTTGGTGCTAACGCACCACCTTTGCCACGGTGTGAAGCGTGTCACTGGATTCTCAGTCGCCCAAGGGCTCCCTACGAATCCAGTTCCCTTGCCACCCCGGAGGGGGAACTCCTAGCGTCGCTATAGAATGAGCAACTTAAGTTAGCACTAAGGGAAGCAGAGAGCAAACTTCCCCCTCCGGGGGAAGTACCGCCGCAGGCGGGGATAGGGGTGCATTTCCAACGAGCGAAGCGAGGTTTGCTTGTTTTCCATTCGCCCGTAAGGGCGGTTGTATGGTTTTATCATAAGAGGCGCCTTATATAAATTAAAAGGCGCCCACAGCCTCGATCTCGATCTTCAATCCTCGATCCCAGCCGCTTCGCAGCTGCACGCCCACCACCGCCCCGATCTCGATCCCGATCTCGATCCCGATCCCAGCCCCTTCCCTGTGCATCAAATTTCCCCACTGCATACAGTTTATGATTTGTCATGACACATGATGAAACATTTATGAAACACCAAGAAATAGTATGTAACAGTATGTAACATTTCTACAATTCAATTGTTGCGAAAGAGCAACAACTGTATAAATATTTACCACGCTATTATGAAAAATGTATATTTGTGGTTATAGATTTTTTATTTAACTACGTAATTAAATATATCTTGCATATTATAAGCGTACCGGTTATACTAAATACATGTGTGACGTATCCCGCGCGGCTGAGGGGATCCGGTTGTTGCCATGGCCGGTGTCAGCTGCATATAGTGGGAGTTTACGAATAAAGCACAGCGGTCCATACACAATAATTTTTACTGCATGTAAATTGCTTTCTGTTGTCAGACAGAAGCGGCTGTTTACATGCTCGGTCTGTGATAGATATTCGAAGGCCGGGCTAACCATGCCCGGCCTTTTTCTTGTGTCTTTTTCGCGTATTCCTTGGTTTATTTCAGGACAGTACTGATTCTGCTGCATCTCTCCTTATCAAAGGGTCTGTATCTCTACCGGCACTGCCCTTTGTATCTGATATTACATCAGAAAAGGAGATGGTCTATGCAAAGTTCAAGTATTTTTGGGATCAAACTGACAAAAGCAATCAAAAGCAGTAAAGTTATCGGACATGGCAAGCTGGGACTGTTTCTGCTTCTCCTTTTTCTAGTTATCTGCGGGTCTTTCCTGCGGGGTAAAAGGGAAGGGGGGATTAGTAGCTGGTAGCTAGTGGCTGGTTGCTAGTTTAGTTGCTAGTTGCTAGTGGCTAGTTGTTAAAAACAAAGAACTAGCCACCAGCTACCAGCCACAAGCCACTGCGCCGCAAGGCGCATAGACACCAGCCACTAGCCACAAAACATCTTATGTCTCTATATTTACTCCATTATTTGTCTATTAACCAATACAGAAAGGATGCCACTATGGAAAGAACCTATCAAGTCGCCTTGGCGCAGAACCGTAAAGTGAGAATCTGGGAGAACCGGTCTATGACCTGGCCTGAGCTGGTGGAGAAGATGAAACGGCCTGTACGGACAGGGGAGACCGCAGAGGAGTACCGAAGAATGCCGCGAGCGCGGCAGGCGGATGTGAAGGACGTGGGCGGCTTTGTAGGCGGTTTCCTGAAGGATGGGCTCAGAAAGAAGACCCATGTGGTTTCCAGGTCTCTTCTGACTCTTGACATGGACCATGGCCATCCGGGTGTGGTGTCTGAGGTGCTGGGAAAGCTCTCCTGCACCTGTTTCCTGTATTCCACCCATAAGAGCAGGCCCGAGAGTCCGAGGCTCCGGCTGGTGATTCCTCTTCTTCGGGATGTATCGGCTGCAGAGTATGGGGCCATTTCACGGAAGGTGGCGGAACATCTGGGCATGGAGCTTTTCGACCCCACCACCTTTGAGCCGGAACGCCTCATGTACTGGGGTTCCGTGTCAAAGGACGGGGAGTATGTGGCTCTGGGGCAGGAAAGGGAGCTGCTGGATCCGGACGAGGTGCTGAAGGAGTACAAGGACTGGCGGGACGTTTCTTCATGGCCATCGGCGGATGGAAAAGCGATGGCGGCGACGGTGGCGAAGGCAGAGGACCCATATGGGAAGAGGGGACTGGTGGGGGCATTCTGCCGGGCCTGGCCTATGGATGAGGTGATCCGGACATTCCTTTCTGACCGGTATGAGCCATCGGCGATTCCCGGGCGCTATGACTACAAGCCCGCCGATTCGTCGGCGGGACTGGTGGTGTATGAAGGAAAATTCATGTATTCTTTCCATGCCACGGACCCCCTCTCAGGAAGGATACTGAACGCCTTTGACGCGGTGAGGCTGACCCGTTTCGGCCATCTGGACAGTGATGCGGATGCCGGCTGCGCTGTGGACCGTCTGCCGTCCTACAGGGCCATGATTGACTTTGCGAAAAAGGATGAGCGGGTTCGTGAAGAAATTTTGAAATCGAAAGCAAGGGAAGCGGAAGAGGATTTCAAGGTGCCTGCGCCAAAGGCCGCCAAAGCGGGAACCGTCAAAAGTTTGACGGCAAGGCTGAAATTCAGGTCCGACGGCACCGTGGACAACTGCCTTACCAATTTCCTGACCATCCTTCGCATGGATGAGAAGCTGCATCCCATTTCCTACAACCTTCTCACCGATTCCGTGGACGTTCGGGGCTCCCTTCCATGGCCGCGGATTAAACAGGGCTGGTCGGACAATGACATGTCCCAGCTGAATTCGTACATTTCCAGCCATTACGGCATTTATGCGCCCATGAAGGCCAAAGATGCCCTCATTACCGTGGCCAGCGAGCGCCAGTTTCATCCTATCCGCGAATTTTTCGCGTCCCTTCCCCCGTGGGATGGCGTGAAGCGGGTGGAAATGCTGCTGGTGGACTATCTGGGCGCCGAGGACAGCGAATACACAAGGGCGGTCACAAGGAAAACACTGGCCGCCGCCGTGGCGAGGGTGCATGAGCCGGGGATAAAATTTGACTCCGTCCTTATTGTCAATGGGAGCCAGGGAATAGGCAAATCTACGCTGTTCTCCCGCCTTGGGGGACAGTGGTTCTCCGACAGCCTTACGCTGACGGACATGAGGGATAAAGCGGCGGCGGAAAAACTGCAGGGCTATTTCATATTGGAACTTGGCGAACTGGCGGGCATGAAGAAAGCGGATATTGAGACCGTGAAATCCTTTATTTCCAGACGGGACGACAAATACCGCGCCAGCTACGGTATTACAGTGGAAAGCCATCCCCGGCAGTGCGTCATCGTAGGCACCACCAACGCCGAAAACGGCTTCTTGCGGGACGTCACGGGCAACCGCAGATTCTGGCCCGTGGCGGTCAGAGGCAGTAATGCACGCAAGCCCTGGCATCTGACAAAGGACGAAATCCTGCAGATCTGGGCCGAAGCCATGGCCATATGGAAAGCCAGGGAACCGCTGTACCTCGATAACGAGCTCCTTTCCGCTGCCCGGAAACAGCAGCAGGCCGCCATGGAAGCAGACGACAGGGAAGGACTGGTGCGGAAATACCTTGAAACCAAACTGCCTAAAACATGGGACTCCATGGACCTGTCAGAAAGGCGGCTCTACCTTTCCGGCGCCGACGGCCTGCCGAAAGAACCGGGTGTCGTTACCAGGGACACTGTCACCCATATGGAAATCTACGCCGAATGCTTCGGCCTTGACCCTGCCCGCATGAAGAAACAGGACAGCTATGACATTTCTTCTATCATGAGCAAAATGGACGGCTGGAAGAGGGCGAGCAGGAAAAAGTGTACACCCTATGGGAGACAGAGATTTTATGAACGGGACTAGCCGCGAAGCGGCTGGGATCGGGGTCGGGGTCGGGATCGGGGGGCCGCCTTGTGGCGTAGATCTAGTAGCTTGTAGCTGGTGGCTGGGAAAACCATACAACCGGGCTTTCGCCCGTGGGAAAACAGGCAAACCGCGCCTTTGGCGCGAGGGAAATGCACCCCTATCCCCGCCTGCGGCGGTACTTCCCCCGGAGGGGGAAGTTTTAGCGGCGCTATAGAATGAGCGACATAAGTTAGCACTAAGAGAAGCGGAGAGCAAACCTCCCCCTCCGGGGTGGCAAGCGAACACGATTCGTAGGGAGCCGCAGGCGAGTGAGAATCGTGTGAGACGCTTTCCCGTGGAGAGGTGTCGTAGGCAGAAGGGGTGCATTTCCGACGGGCGAAGCCCGGTTGTACGGTTTTCGCTGCCTCCGGCAGCGCTGCCGCCGTAGGCGGCATAAAAACTTCATCGCCCAAAGGGCGATACCTTCCCCTCTGAACCCTTTGAACCTTCTGAACCCTATGAACCCTTACCCACAGTGTCACTCTGCCTTATTATTTCAACGACTGGAACAAGCTCCCGCATATTCTTGTTCCAGCTTGTCCCATCTCGTTCCAGCTTGTTCCACGGGAACAAAATTTCACCTGTTAATTTTTCCAAAGTTGTTCCACCTTGTCCCATCTTGTTCCGCCGCTTGTTCCACCTGATTTTCCAGTCTTCATCGAGGAAAACAGGACAGTGGAACAAGTGGAACAAGAATATACCTATAGAGATGTACAAGAGAAAAGAGGGGTGTAAATGGCATATGTACGATATATATATACGCTGTTAGAGCCCAGCAATTTTGACCATTTTTAGCTCAGCTAATCTAGCCAATTTTAGCTCAAATAAAACAGCCATTACATTTCTTGAAAAACTCCTTTAAAATAGTGTTGGTCAACAATTCAAGATAAAGGAGGTTCTATGAAAAAGACATGTAATGGCCTTGATAGCATTGTAGCACAAGCCATTTTGGAAATGAAGACAGAGAGGGGAACGGCTTTTAATCTTTCCAATGTAAACCTTAGCGAATTGGAACGCCGTACGGGCATCTCACGCTCCAAGCTACGGACCTGGAAACGTAATGGCTTTATCTTCCTTTCTCCGGGGCCTAAAACCGGCTCTACTTGCAGGAAGTTTCTTATCTTGCAACCATATGTCTCGATGTTAGATTCTTTGCTGAAGAGTGGAGTCAGCAACTCAACAGTTTGTTTGGAAAGACTTCAAAAAATTGGTTTCAATGGCAGTCTCAGTACGGTAAAGCGTTATATCACAGCTCATAAAGACTTAATCCCAGTTCGGCATAAACCTGTCGAAGGACTGGACACTCGCAGCAGGAGATATTCCACTGCTCCTGGAGAAATGTACCAAATGGACTGGGGATTCGTGAATGTTACCACTTCTACAGGTCACCACTACCAGGCAGCCTGCTTTGCCATGAGTTGTCATCATTGTGGGGAAATGTACATTGAATTCTTCCCCAATGCTCGTCAGGAAAGCCTTTTTATTGGTATGATCCATGCATTCCGCTATATGGGGATTCCCAAGTCAGTAATGACAGATAACATGAAGAGTGTCGTTATAGCAAGAGATTGGGCTGGAATTCCTATCTGGCAGAAAGATTATGAGGCATTTATGAAAGAGGTTGGCTTTAAGACCATTCTTTGCAAGCCTCGCCATCCATATACAAAAGGCAAGGTAGAAAGGCTGGTGCGTTTTGTAAAGGAAAACTTTCTGCAGGGGCGGACTTTTGAAAATTTCAATGATTTGAATGAAGCTGCATTAGATTGGTGCAACAGACAGAATAAAGTGTTCCGCCCCTCTCGGGGGATTATTTCGGACGATATTCACCATCATGTGTGCTTAAAAATGGTCAAACCGTTAAAGGAAACAGACTCCATCAGGGGTTACCTTTGCCCACTGCGTAAGATTTCCTATGATGGGTTCATTACCTATGAGCATAGACGCTATGGCGTCCCCTTTTCTTACAAAGGAAGTATTGCCCGTGTATGCCGGGAAGGCCGGTGCCTGACTGTGTACTCCATGGATTTGCAAAATGTCCTTGCATCCTATATGGTCGACTGGTCTATGGGAGATCATCTTTGCCCAGACCAGTTTGTAAAAAAGGAGCCAGAGGAAGTCCCAACAGAGCCTGTTCATGTATCTATAACTCAAAAAAATATGGTCTCTTCCGGCTCAACAAATCTTTTCTTCAAATTCAATTTCGAAAAGGGAGGGATAAAAAATGATTGATGATAAATTTTATGATGATATTGAATCCATCAGCAAATGTCTGCATATTAATCTGACTGCGCAGGAAATTGCTCGTCTGGCAACTGAAAACCACTTTTCAGAAAGTACAATGCAGGATATTCTGAGTATATTTCAGTATATTTCGGATAAGAAGGACCAGATTGCCATAGAAACATTTCTTAAATTAAGTCGGCTTCCGATTAGGCATCCAAAGACCTTTGATAATTTTGACTTCACTGCTATTCGTGGCAAAAATGCAGCTCAGTTAACTGAACTTAGGACCTTGTCAGCTGTTTATGCCCACAAGAACATTATCTTCATTGGCCCTGCAGGTACCGGCAAAACTCACTTGGCTCAGGCTTTTGGTTATGAATGCTGCAAGCATAAGTTAAAGGCTTATTTCATCAAGATGAGTGAACTCAGAGATAAATTTCTTCGCGCTCGTGCCAAGAATACAACCAGTTACCTCTTGGCTGATTTGGTACGACCATCCTGCCTTATTATTGATGAGGTAGGGCATTGCCAGTTTGATAAGGAAAATACACAGCTTTTCTTTGACCTCATAGACAGACGTTACAACAAGGAAGGATGCAACAATATGATTTTCACCAGCAACAAAGAGCCATCTTCTTGGCGGGAAAACTTCAGTGAAGATAATGCACTCCTCTGCACACTGGACAGGATTTTTGATGATGCCATGGTTTTTGAACTGAGAGGCAATAGTTTCCGCGGGCAGAATCTTGAAACGTATAGCGTAGAAACCGAAAGAGTTCATTCCAACAGATAAAGCTGCTTTTAGCTCTTAGTTAACATATATCTTGAGTTGTTGGCCACAATTCCTGAGCTAAAATTGGCTAAAATTGATGGACTAAAAATGGCTATAATTGCTGGGCTCTAACATCCCTCTGTCCCCCTGTCTCGCTGTCCCACTATCTCACTGTCCCACTGTCTCACCATCCCCCTATCCCCCACATAAAAAAGCAGCGGTCCTTGCGGTTCCGCTGCTTTTATTTCTACACTTAATCTTCCATTTCATCCAGTCCGGAGAGTTCTGCTGTTTTTTCCAGCTTTGCCTGTTTCCGCTGATGGATGATGGTGCGGTATCCTTCCACTGCCAGCTCCAGGGCCAGGCCGATGAGGAGGATGCCGATGCCGGCCTGGGCGTAGGGGCCCCAGTCGGTGGTGCCGTTCATAATCATGAGGATCTGGTTTCTTACGATGATAACCAGGGAGCTCAGGGTGACAATCATCATGAAAGTCATGGGAATGAGGAACATTTTATTGTTCTTCCCCGCATTGCCCAGCCATGTGGCCACAGCCAGGAGGCCGATACCTGCCAGGAGCTGGTTGGCTGCACCGAAGAGGCCCCAGATTTTCATGAAGCCTCCCATGCCGAGGAGAATACCCAGCACCACGGTAAGGATGGTGGCAAAGTAGGGGTTCACCATGATTTTCTTGAAGGTGCCGTCAATGTCCTTCGGTGTCTGCCCCGGTTCCAGCCAGAATTCCTGGAACATGAAGCGGGCCAGTCTGGTGGCGGTGTCCAGGGAGGTGAGGCAGAAGGCGGAATAGGTGAGCACCAGCAGGGTGTACATGCTGCTTTCCATGGACGCAAGGCCCGGAATGGCAGCAATCATGGCTGCAATGCCGCCGGCGAAAATATCGGTGGCTCCCTTCACATGACCGGTCTCCCTTGCGTAGGCAATGGCACAGAGGGTGATGATAGCCAGTACGCATTCCAGCAGCATGCCGCCGTAGGCAATGGGTTTCGCATCGGATTCTTTATCCAGCTGCTTGGAGGTGGTGCCGGAGGAAACGAGGGAATGGAAACCGGAAATGGCGCCGCAGGCTACGGTGGTGAAGAGGATGGGGAAGAGGTACTGGGTACCGTTTCCATTGTCCACGGCAAAGCCGGTGTACGCCGGGAAAAGATCCGGGTTAATATCCGGATGGGCTCCTACGATACCTACCACCGCCACGATGAGCATGGCGTAGAGCAGGAAGGAGGAGAGGTAGTCCCTGGGCTGCAGGAGAATCCACACGGGAGTGACGGAGGCAATGGTAATGTAAAGGCCGATGAGCCACATCCAGGTGTGGGTGGAGAAATAGAAGGGGTGGAAATTCATGCCGATGGCCATGCAGAGCACAATGGCTGCTACGCCAAGGATGGTGGAAGCCACCATGCCGGTGTGGCGGCGGTATACCGCAAAGCCGAAGACAATGGCCACGGCAATGAAGAGGAGGGACACCATGGCCACGGAAGCCGGGGTGGCGCTCTTCGCTTCGTTCAACACGCCGTTTTCATAAACCGCACCAAAGGTGGAAGCCACGATGGCCGCAAAGGCCGCCACCACCAGGATGAGTGTGAGGTAGGAGAAAATAATAAAGAGCTGCTTCGCCCTTTTGGACATATTGGCGGAAATGATTTCGCCGATGGACTGGCCGTTGTGGCGCACCGACGCGAAAAGGGCGCCGAAGTCATGGACGCCGCCGAAGAAGATGCCGCCCACCAGCACCCACAGGGTCACCGGAAGCCAGCCGAACATGGCGGCGCCAATGGGGCCCGTAATGGGGCCTGCGCCGGCGATGGACGAAAAATGATGGCCCATGAGGATAGGCGCCTTGGCAGGCACATAGTCCACGCCGTCCTCCATGGTATGGGCGGGGGTGGGAATGTCACCCTTCCCTACGCCCCACTGCTTCACCAGCCAGCGGCCGTAAAAGATGTATCCGCATAAAAGGATCACTAAGCACACAGCTAACAATACAAGGGTATTCATACAGCGGCCCCCTTTCGTGAGGGTTGAAATACCGGTTTACCGGTGGATAGTCAGGCATCCGCTTTCATGTATTCCTGATGAAAGGGATAATTCTCAAATACTTTTTTCAGTCCCTTTTCCATGCACCTTCCTGCGCGGTTGAAATAAAATTTCCCGCTTTCCAGCTCCAATGCTCCTGCATGGTATTCCATCCATCCGTGGAAAGAAAAGCGGAACGATTTGTACCGGCGGCACTTCACCAGCGCCTTCGCCGCCTCCACATCCATGGAATCGCAGATAAACAGGGGTGAAATATAGGTGTACATATGGCCCGGTCCGATGTGGGCCATATCCATACCCGCCTCGTAGGCGTACTCCGAAAGCTCCCGGAACACCGCCAGCGTAAGACGGGGCACTTTGAAGAGGAAAATAAACTCCTCCTGCGCAGTGGCCCAGAGCTTTGCGGAATGGAAGAGAAAATATTTCTCCCCCTGTTCATAATACTCACATACCGCCGAAAGCTCCGACTTTCCCGAAAAGAAAGGCTTCTCCAGGTGGACGGCCTCCGCCAGTCCACGGGCTTTCTCCTCCCTTACTCCATCGAAGCGGGTAATGGTGTAATACCGCCGGTACCCGTCCAGCAGCCGCTCCACCGCTTCCTCCTTCTCTCCCATGGGCCCTCCTTTCATAACAAAATAAGATTCTAAGTGCACATAATTAGATGTGTTGGCTTAAATATACTCTTTCTTTTTCTTCTTTCCTAATAGAAGATACTTATAAGTAGTGCAAAGAAAAATAATGTGCATTTGTTGGGCTGAGGCATGGGATTTGGGAGACAATTCGTCGGAGGACTTTGGGGAAAAGTTTCCTATTGGCAGGGGACACTTTGGTGTTTCATACCGGCAGGAAACTATGCGCAAAAGGTTTCCTATTGTGGTGAAACACATTGGTCTACCATACCGACAGGAAACTATGCGCAAAGGGTTTCCTATTGAGATGAAGCACTATGCCCAGCATACCGACAGGAAACTATTTGCGAAAGGTTTCCTATTGAGATGAAGCACATTGGTCTACCATACCGGCAGGAAACTATACGCGATGGGTTTCCTATTGCGATGAGGCACATTGGTCTACCATACCAACAGGAAACTATACGCGATGGGTTTCCTATTGCGATGAGGCACATTGGTCTACCATACCGACAGGAAACTGTACGCAAAAGTTTCCTATTGAAATGATACACATTGGTTAACCATACCGGCCGGAAACTGTTTGCAGAAAGTTTCCTATTGTGGTGATACGCATAGGTGTACCATACCGGCAGGAAACTGTTTGCGAATGGTTTCCTATTGAAATGATACACATCGGCTAACCATACCGGCAGGAAACTGTTTGCGAATGGTTTCCTATTGAAATGATACACATTGGCTAACCATACCGGCAGGAAACTGTTTGCGGAAAGTTTCCTATTGTGGTGATACGCATTGGTGTACCATACCGGCAGGAAACTATTCGCGAATGGTTTCCTATTGAGATGAAGCACTATGCCCAGCATACCGACAGGAAACTTTAACTCCGGTACGATTTCATGTGCTTTCATTATCATTTAGTACTGTCCTAGGCAAATAAAAAAGCCTGCTGGCGGGGAAACCAGCAGGTTTTTGGAGAGAGGGTAAATTATTATCAAGAAAATCCAAGGTAAAAATGATAAGAATCAACGCACCTCCTTTTCTTCGTGCATCAGCGATATTTCCTAGATTCATGGGGATTTGAACCGGGAAAGACGCTTCTGTACTTTCCGTTGACCATCGGTCAACTTATGTACATATTATATCATCTTTTTCCCAAGTTGCAAGCCCTTTTTTATTTATTTTATCAAAAGATTTTATAAACAAAAGTTGTGTAAATGTTATATTATTTCTGTTTTGATTATCTACCGTAATAAAAAGGAGGACCGCCTAAAAGGCAGTCCTCCTTTCCTGATTTTGAGAAAATCAGGCCATCATGTTTTCCAGCTGGCTGATAAATTCTTCCTGGGGAACGGCGCCGATCATGCGGTTCACTTCTTCCCCGTCCTTGAAGAGGATGATGGTGGGAATGGACATGATGTCGAACCGGCCTGCCAGGTCCTGCAGTTCGTCCACATCCACCTTGCAGAAATGAATCTTGTCGCCCAGCACTTTCTCCGCATTTTCCATGACCGGAGCCATCATGCGGCAGGGTCCGCACCAGGTGGCCCAGAAGTCGATGAGGCTGTAGCCCTTATGGTTTGTGATTTCTGTATCAAACTGTTCATTGCTGTGGATTTCGGTAATCATAGGTTTCTCTCCTTTAAAAATCATATATTTAACTTATTCGATGTATTTATTATAACACAGAATGTCAAATGGGAAAAGAGGCCGCTTTGCGGCCCGGGTTCAGAGGGTTCGGCCCGCCAGCGGCGGGCTGGTTCAGTGGGTTCAAAAGGAAAAAGGTTCTTAGGATTGACCGGCCTGACAGCCGGAAGGTTCTTAGGTTTGACAGCCCCTATGGGGCTGAGGGTGGTGGTGGCGCCCTGGGGGCGCAGATTTTAAAGAAAAAGGCACCGCTGCCGCCACAGGTTGTGTAGAATGGTTATGTTTGCTTCGCTCAAGGGAAAAGGTTCTTGAGATGAACCCCCGATGGCCGGATGGTGCTTACTTGGGAAAGCTCCTCCCTTTTTCCTCAGCATATCTTTTATTTTGTCTTGTGGATAGAACGAAAATGGGGTAATATTGTATTATGAATTGGACAATATAATCCTATTTTCGTTCTATGGAGGAAACGATGATTACCAGAGTAACCATTCAGGAGATTTTGGCTGACCAGTGGGAAACCATGTCGGAGCAGACTTTAATCAAGCGCCGCTTTTCCTGGGCCGATGAGCTGAATTACTGCCTCACCGGCATACGACGGGCCGGAAAGTCCTACATGCTTATGCAGAGGATACGGGACCTGCTGGATAAGGGAATCCCAAGGGATGCTATTTTATATGTGAACTTTGAAGATGAACGGCTTTTGGAAATCACCGCCGGCGATTTAAATAAATTTATTGAGGTACAGGCTGAAACGGCACCGCAGCACAGGGTTTCCTATGTATTTCTTGATGAGCTGCAGAACGTAGCGGGCTGGGAGAAATTTGTGCGGCGGCTGGCGGACAGCAAGTATCATGTGTATGTAACCGGAAGCAATGCAAAAATGCTCAGTCGGGAAATCGCCACCACCCTGGGTGGCCGTTTCATGATTGAAGAGGTTTACCCTTATTCCTTTGCAGAATATCTGAAGGCCTCCGGCATGAAGCCGGACCTATCCCAGGGATTGACCACCAAGGGGCGGGCCGCCATGTTCCAGGCCTTCCACTCCTATCTTATGGAAGGAGCATTTCCGGAGCTCATCGGCCTCAAAGCAAAAAAATTGTATCTCAATACCATTTATCAGACCATTTATGTGGGAGATATTATCGCAAGGAACGGCATTACCAATGAATTCGCCCTGCGCTTACTGCTGAAAAAGCTGGCCGAATCGGTATGCCGCCCCATTTCCTACAGTCGGCTGGCCAATATCGTAAAAGGCAGCGGTGCCGCCATTGCCAAATCGACGGTGATTAAATATATTTCCTATATGCAGGATTCGTACCTCATTTTCCCAATCTACAATTACCAGGGTAAACTTCTGGATAAGGAAATGACCCCTAAATACTATTTCATGGACACGGGCCTGCTGAATCTGCTTACCCTTGACGGCGCCACGGCTTCGCTGGAAAATCTGGCGGCCATCGACCTTGTCCGCCGTTTCGGACAGGAAGAAGTGTACTATTATGAAAAGAACATTGAAGTGGATTTCTTTGTGCCCAAAAGGCGAATGGCTATGCAGGTGTGCTATGCGCTCCACCAGTCGGAAGAAACATTCCGCCGTGAAGTAGAAGGACTTTTGAAATTTAACGCTCATATTCCGGGGCAGGATTTATACATCCTCACCGTCGGTGAGGAGGGAACCATTGAAATGGACGGCGCCGTCATTCATGTGGTGCCCATGTGGAAATGGCTGCTCCGGGAAGAGCCATGCATCATATAAACATAAAGAAGGCTGAGAGGAAATGATTGATATTTTTTCTCAGCCTTCTTTATGATTTCATAAACAGCCGTTACTTTCCGGTGTACACAGTCTTCTTGTGGCTGCCATAGAGGTCAAGGAACACGGCATTCTCGTCGTAGCGGTTAATACGGACCGGTGTCTTGTCGGCATAGCCTACGGCGATGATGCAGAAGGGATCCAGTTCGTCCGGAATGTCCAGGATGTGGCAAAGGTGAACTTTTCTATCCTGGTAGGGGTACACCTGCATCCACAGGGTAGACAGTCCCAGATGTTCCGCTTCGATCAGGATGTTCTGCGCAGCCGCTGCACAGTCGAAGGTCCATTCTTCGGGGAAGGAAATGCCCTCTTTCTTCCCTACGATGACAATGGCCGCCGATGCTTTTCTAGCAGGACCGGCGATGATGCTGTTGTGGGAAATGGCTTTCACCAGGTCTTCCCTGGTGACGATGATGAAATCCCGGGATTTCTGGTTCCCCACCGCCCGGGCCTGCATGCCCGCCTTCACCAGGGTCAGAAGCTCATCGTCCGGCACCGGCATTTTCTCCTTGAAATACCGACAGGTTCCTCTTCTGAAAATTTCGTCCATGATTCTTCCTCCTTTTATTATTATGATTTCAGCTGATACTTTCTTGCCTTTATTATACCATATAAGGGCCGCTTCGCGGCCCGGGTTCAGAGGGTTCATGGACACGCCCTTTGGGCGTGAGGGTTCAGAGGGTTCAAAGGGTTCAGAGGATTCAGAGGGTGTGGCAGCGCCCTGCGGGCAATGAGTATATAGCCGCCTTCCGGCGGCAGGTTGCGTAGAAGGGTTGTGCTCGCTTTACTCCGGTGAGGGCGGTGACGCCAGACACTAAAAAGACCTTGCCGGAATGGCAAGAACGATTTTGACTGCAGTGTTATTTCTACGCTTACCTTCCTGCTGAATTGGCCGCCTACACGGTCAGCCGACCAAAAGGAAGGCCCTTTCATGGGCAGGTTAAGGGCCAACTTCGGCTGACTTGGAGGTCCTATGCAGGGCCTCCACAGCCACCCCCTATCCCGCTCCGCGGGACTTTCCCCTAAAGGGGCAGAATAGACCCCTCTCCGCTTCCTTGTAGAATCATGTGGCACACTGCCCAGCGCCCATAGTCCCACCGCTTTAGCAGGGGCACAATAAAGCTCCACAAAACATTTTCCTCATAGGCTGCTCTATTTTAAGCACGGGTTATTGTCCCACCGCTTTAGCGGGGTGGCAAAGGAACTGGATTCGTAGGGAGCCAATAGGCGAGCGAGAATCCAGTGACATGCTTTCCCGTGGAGGAAGGTGGTGGCGGCAGCCACCAAAGGGGGCCGCCGAAAGGCGGTATACAAATTGGCGCCCGCAGAGCGCCCACCTTCACTTACCATTTACCCAGCTCTTCCCGCCGACTGGTATTTACCTTCATTTCCGCTACTTACTATTCTTACCGAGATCCTTCGCCTGCGGCTCAGGATGACAGCGCCCGGGGGGAAGAAAGCCAGCAGACAGCGGTAAGCGGACAGCGGATAGCGGACAGCACTGTCTCACTTCCCCACTGTCCCACTATCTCACTAGCCCACCAGCTCACTAGCCCACTAGCCCACTATCTCACCAGCTCACTATCTCACCAGCCCACTAGCCCACTATCTCACCAGCCCACTAGCCCACTGCCTTTTTCACATTCTTCACGAACCGGTCCACGATTCTTCCGTACAGGTCTTCCGGGTGGTTTTCAGCATTTCTTACTCTTTTGTCTTCGCTGGTGGCGATGAGGTTTCCTGTTTTGGTGTCGTACCATTCGAAGGTGACGGTGACCTGGGCGTAGGGGACCCAGTAGTCGGGGACGAATTCGGGGTAGGTGACGGTGCGGTAGTATTCGTGCCATCTGCCGTCTTTATCGCGCCAGGCGTCGCGGACTTCGGTGTTTCTCCATTCCGTATGGGCCGGCACCAGGTAGGAGTCCACCTGCCAGGTGGTAATCCGGGGCTGGATGTAGATGTCCGCTCCTTTCGCCACCGCTTCTTGGGGAATGGCGGTGTCTTTCCCGCCTATGACGGCGTCTTCCGTTTTATCCCTGGCAATCAAATTTCCTTCGGGTTTAGGTTCTTCAGCCAGAATGGTGAGGTCATTGATTTTTGAAATTTTCTTGTAGAATGTATCTTTCAGTTTCCATTCTTCGGAAATGGACAGTCCTTCGAGACCTTCGGTGTCCATTTCATCGATGTAAATGGTTTTGACCGACCGGAAGGGATAGGCGCTGTCCTTCCACTCGGTGTAGTCTGCCCTGGCGGCTGCAGGGATGAGGAGGAAGAGGGCGGTGAGGAGGGTAAAAATCAGTTTTCTCATGGTCATTCTCCTTTCTGTTTTCTTTATCATACCATGGACAGGAAATGAAAGGAATTTCAGTCAAAGCAAAAGAGCTGCAGAAATCTGCAGCTCTTTTGTTGGAATTAGAGACTTTTCGTTGCGGAAAGGCGGATGAGGGCACGCATGAGGGCCAGTCTGGCGCGGTCCACATCGATGTCTTCGGTGCGGTGGGCCAGCCGTTCTTCAGCACGCTTTTTTGCCGCCTGGGCACGGGCTACGTCAATGTTTTCCGCCAGTTCGGCCAGCGGAGCGATAACATTGACTCTGCTGTTCTTGGTTTCAAGGAATCCGCCAAAGACAGCGATTCTTTCCTCCTGGTCCGCTTTTTTAATGCGCACGACGCACATGGAAAGAGCAGCAGCAAGGGGAAGATGGCGTTTCATGACAGCGAATTCGCCATCTTCTGCACGGGCCACCACCATGTCTACGCCGTCATCCTGATAGATGGCGCCGTCCGGACTGATGACTTCCACGTGCATAGGATTAGTAAGGGTATCAGCCATGGCTTATTCCCCTTTCTTCATCTTTTCAGCCTTTTCGATTGCTTCATCAATGGTGCCCACCATGTAGAATGCACCTTCCGGCATATCATCATGCTGACCTGCAAGGATTTCCTTGAAGCCTCTGATGGTTTCTTTCAGCGGTACATATCTTCCCGGGGAACCGGTGAACTGTTCAGCTACGAAGAATGGCTGAGACAGGAATCTCTGAATCTTTCTGGCGCGGGCAACGATGACTTTGTCGTCGTCGGAAAGTTCTTCCATACCGAGGATGGCGATGATATCCTGCAGTTCTTTGTAGCGCTGCAGAATGGCCTGTACGCCGCGGGCTACTTCGTAGTGTTCTTTGCCGAGGACGTTCGGGTCAAGGATACGGGAAGTGGAGTCCAGCGGATCTACTGCCGGATAGATACCCAGTTCTGCAATGGAACGGTTCAATACGGTGGTAGCGTCCAGGTGGGTGAATACGCCAGCCGGAGCCGGGTCGGTGAGGTCATCGGCCGGTACATAGACTGCCTGTACGGAGGTGATGGAGCCTTCCTTGGTGGAGGTGATTCGTTCCTGCAGTTCGCCGATATCGGTGGCCAGGGTTGGCTGGTAACCTACGGCAGATGGCATACGGCCCAAGAGGGCGGATACTTCGGAGCCTGCCTGTACGAAACGGAAAATGTTATCTACGAAGAGAAGTACGTCCTGGTGTTCCTTATCACGGAAGTATTCTGCCATGGTCAGGCCGGTCAGTGCTACTCTCATACGGGCTCCCGGCGGTTCGTTCATCTGGCCGTATACAAGGGCTACCTTGTTCAATACGCCGGAGTCTTTCATTTCGCCCCAGAGGTCGTTGCCTTCACGGGTACGTTCGCCTACGCCGCAGAATACGGAGCAGCCGTTGTGTTCGGATGCTACGTTGTGGATCAGTTCCTGAATGAGGACTGTTTTGCCTACGCCTGCACCGCCGAACAGACCTACCTTACCGCCTTTTGCGTATGGGCAGATGAGGTCTACGACTTTGATGCCGGTTTCGAAAATTTCAGCTGCCGGGGACTGGTCTTTGAAGGCCGGTGCCTGACGATGAATGGGCCAGTAGTCTTTTGCTTTGACCGGTGTGGGGTCTTTATCTACTGTCTGGCCTAATACGTTGAAAATACGTCCAAGGACGCCGTCGCCTACCGGGGTAGCGATTGCACGGCCGGTGTCGACAGCTTTCATTCCACGTACCATGCCATCTGTGGAGCTCATGGCTACGGTGCGGACTACGCCGTCGCCGAGGTGCTGCATGGTTTCACAGATAACATCTACAGGAACGCTGCCTTTGTCGTCTTTTACATGGATTGCATTATAGATGGCAGGAAGTTCTTTGTCATCATCGAAGGCGATATCGACAACGGCGCCGATAACCTGGACGACTTTACCTACCTGCATCTCCTGTTCATTTGCCATGAAGAAGCATTCCTCCTTAATCGATATAGGTTATTCCAGCGCAGCTGCGCCGCCGACAATTTCGGAAATTTCGTTGGTAACCTGGGCCTGGCGTGCTTTGTTGTACGTAAGGTTGAGGTCGGCGATTCTTTCGGTTGCGTTGTCGGTAGCAGCGGACATGGCAGCCATTCGGCTTCCCAGTTCGGAAGCGGCAGACTGGAGCATGGCGTTGTAAACCTTGACCTGTACATATTCAGGGAGCAGTTTGGAAAGAACGGAGGCTGCATCGGGGAGGAACATATACGGTTCTTCCGCCTGGAGCTGTCCTTCTGCTTCCTTATCCGCCTCTGCCGGGTTCTGGACGGGCAGAAGTTTTTCTACCTGTACCTGCTGGCGGAGAGCGGTGATAAATCTGGTGTAAATAATATAAACTTCATCCACTTCTTCCTTCACGAAGTAGTCAACCATTTCTTTGGCTACGTCGATGGAGTCCTGGGCCTGAGGTTTATCTGAAAATCCGAAGTGGTAGGAGTCAAGATCATACCCGCGGAATTTAAGGTAGTTTCTACCCTGTTTGCCGCACACATAAAGTGCATAGGATGAGCGATCCTTACCGGAGATTTCGTGCATGGTCTGCTTCATAACGTTGGAGTTATAAGCACCGGCAAGGCCTTTATCTGCGCTGATGACGAGATATCCGACCTTCTTTACTTCGCCTTCTCTAAGGAGGGGGCTGGTAAAACCGGGTGTTACCGAAGAAGCACGGCGCAGGAGCTCTCCGATTTTTTCAGCATAGGGACGGGAGCCGTTTGCCTTTTCTTCTGCTTTGCGCAGACGGGCAGCGGCAACCATCTTCATTGCTTTTGTGATCTGCTGGATGTTGGTGACAGATTTAATGCGCCCTTTTATATCACGCGTACTTTCCAATCAGATCACCCCTCTACCTTGTCAGACTTTTCAGCTTTGTTAGCTTTGTAGCGTTCTTTGAATTCTGCAATGGCAGCTTTCAGTTTTTCTTCGTTGGCATCGGTGAGTTTCTTGGTCTTCACGATGTCTTCGCCGATTTCCGGATGGCTACTGTGGAGGAATGCAAGGATCTGGTGTTCGAAGTCAACGACTTCGTCCACGCTGATGTCATCGAGGTATCCTTTAACGGCTACGTAGATGGCCTGTACCTGGTCTTCGACGGGGTACGGGGAGTACTGCGGCTGTTTCAGGATTTCGGTGGTTCTCTGGCCGCGGTCGATCTGTGCCTTGGTGGCCGGATCGAGGTCGGAGCCGAACTGTGCGAAGGCTGCCAGTTCTCTGAACTGGGCAAGGTCCAGACGGAGAGTGCCGGCTACCTGTTTCATGGCTTTAATCTGGGCAGCGCCGCCTACACGGGATACGGAGAGGCCTACGTTGATTGCCGGACGGACACCGGAGTAGAAGAGGCCGGTTTCCAGATAAATCTGGCCGTCGGTGATGGAAATAACGTTGGTCGGAATGTATGCGCCTACGTCGCCTGCCAGGGTCTCAATGATTGGGAGTGCTGTAATGGAGCCGCCGCCCAGTGCATCGGAGAGGCGGGCTGCACGTTCCAGCAGTCTGGAATGCAGATAGAATACATCGCCCGGGTAAGCTTCACGTCCCGGTGGACGACGGAGCAGCAGGGACATGGCACGGTATGCCACAGCATGCTTGGAGAGGTCATCATAAATGATGAGGACATCCTTGCCCTGGTGCATGAAGTGTTCTGCAATGGAGACACCGGAGTACGGTGCCAGGTACTGCATCGGGGAACCTTCGGATGCGCCTGCATGGACGATGATGGAGTAATCCATGGCGCCGGCTGCCTTCAGTTTTTCGTATACGCGAACAACGTTGGAGTTCTTCTGGCCGATGGATACATAAATACAAATGACGTTCTGACCCTTCTGGTTCAGAATGGTATCAATGCCGATGGCTGTTTTACCGGTGCCGCGGTCGCCGATGATAAGTTCACGCTGGCCTCTTCCGATAGGAACCATGGAGTCGATAGCTTTAAGACCTGTCTGCAGGGGGACATTAACCGGCTGTCTGTCGGCGATGCCCGGTGCTTTGATTTCAATGTCGCGATATTCGTCGGTTTTGATTTCACCTTTGCCATCAATCGGCTGGCCCAGTGCGTTAACAACGCGGCCGATAACTGCGTTGCCTACCGGTACCTGCATGAGGTGGCCTGTTCTTTTAACAGTGTCGCCTTCCTTAATGGTTTCAGAGTGACCCAGAAGTACGGCACCTACGTTGCTTTCTTCCAGGTTCAGCGCCATTCCGTAAACGCCGTTCGGCAGTTCAAGGAGTTCGCCGGCCATGCAGTTCTGCAGGCCATATACATGGGCAATGCCGTCGCCGACTTCAAGGACTGTACCAACTTCATCGACATTGAGGTCTACTTTGTAGTTTTCAATCTGTTTTTTAATGACAGATGTGATTTCATCTGAACTGATTTTCATTTCCTATAAGTCACCTCAATTATTGCATCATTTTCGCTTTCAGTGTCTGCAGGGACCTTGCCACGGAGCCATCGATGAGGCGGTCGCCCACCTGGACGGTGAATCCGCCGATTAAGGCTGCATCCACTTTCTGCTTCAGGAGAATCTTCTTGCCGGTAATGGCAGCGAGTTTTTCCTTCAGCGTTTCAGCCTGAGACTTGCTGAGCGGGAGGGCGGAGGTTACCACCGCTTCTTCCACGCCCATGCCCTCGTGGGCTTGGGTTACGAAGTAGTCGACCATCATGGGGAATACATCAAAACGGTCTCTGTCCATAACCACATAGCAGAATTGCATGACAACCGGCTGTACCTTGTCTGCAAAGAGTTTTGTTAACGTATCTTTCTTGACATCCCTGGCAAGCAGAGGATGATTCAGAAAATCCTTGAGGTTCTGATTTTTGCGGATAGCTTCTGCAATCAGCACCAGATCTTCTTCTGTTTTTTTCAGGCTGTTCTGCTGAGCAGCGATCTCATAGATAGCACGTCCGTACTTTTTTGCAAGGATTACGTTCTTATCCATAATTACTTACCTGCTTTGCGGGCATCCAGCTTGGCGATGCTTTCCGCAATCAGCCGGTCATTTGTTTCCGGCGTTATATTTTTGCTGATGATCTTCGCTGCAATTTCGCAGGAGAGGCCGGCAACCTGAGATTTCAGTTCATCAAGAGCATCCTTGCGTTCTCTCTCAATCTGTTTGGTTGCGTTTTCCTTTTCCTTTTCAATAGCGGCATGAGCTTCTTTAATCTGGGCATCTGCCTGGACCTTGGCTTCTTTGACGGCCTTGTCCACAATTTCCTGGGCTTTAGCCTGTGCGTCGCGGAGCTGTTCTTCATAGGATTCCTTCAGCTTTTCAGCGTCTGCCTTGGAAGCGGCAGCAGAATCCAGATCACTCTTAATGCGGTTCTTACGTTCATCAAGAACTTTCAGTACCGGTTTGTAGCAGAAATGACCAAGAATTGCACACAGAATAACGAAGTTGATGATCTGAATCAGCAGTGTACCATTCAGTTCTACCAATTCGATCCCTCCTTAAGAATATTGGGTAATATTATTTAAGGAATGGGTTAGCGAATACGAGAACCAGAGCGATAACGATAGCAATAATCGGGATAGATTCGATAAGGCCGATGGCAACCAGCATGTTGGTGAAGAGCTTGCCTGCCATTTCAGGCTGACGGGTCATGCCTTCGAGAGCATGGGAAGCTGCTTTGGAGTCGGAGAAGGCAGCTGCAATAGATGCCAGGCCAGCGATGAAAGCGGCTGCGATAAGAGAATACTGTGCGACGATTGTCTGATCCATAATAATAATTCCTCCTGAGAATCACTTAAATATTTCCGGAGACGGCCGGTACCGATAGATTGACAAGCCGTTTGAACGGGCGGTGCCGTGCCGTTTGATAAAGAGCGGCGCTCTGCTCCACCGAAGATTAGAGGCTTTCCTTCATGTACACGGAAGCCAGGGTGGTGAAAATGTATGCCTGAACTGCTCCGACAAACAAGCTGAAAGCAATCCAGATCATAGGTACGAACCACGGGCAGAGGAAATACAGAATTTCCAGCAGGATTTCACCGGCCAGGATATTGCCGAATAGACGCATAGCCAGCGTAACCGGCCTTGCAATCTCTTCAATCAGGTTCATCAGAACGAAAACCGGGAACGGTTCGAAGAAGTGCTTCAGCCAATGTCCAACACCCTTATTCTTGATGAAATAGAAGTGAAGAAGCAGGGAACTGGCAATAGCCAGACCCAGTGTGGTGTTCACATCATTGGTTGGTGAAGCGGTCAGATGCTCCGTAGGCAGAAGGCCGATCTGGTTGGCTGTAAAGATGAACAGGAAAAAAGTCAGAAGAATATTGACTACCTGACGGTATTTATGCCCCAGATTGCTGTCAAACTGATTGCATAAACCTTCAATAAGCCATTCCACCATATTCTGCCAGCCGCCTGGAACCAGTGATTTGCCCCGGGTAGCAGCAAAGACAAGAACGAAAACGATAAGGGCTGTAAGCCATGTGGTAAAAATCGTGTCCATGTTCACAGACATGCCGAAGAGCTGCTCTACAACGTGTGTACCTGTGTGCAGATGCATAATCTCACCCCCTCTCTCTTACAAGGATGTCAAGAAAAAGTCCCTATTCCTTAATTAAACCGACCACGCGCTCAGCCAGAGACGCGACGGGCAGTGTAAGTAAGCCACCTAAAAAGGCAAGTATATCCAGCGGGCTGAAAATCACCGCCAGGGCACATAGTATTTCCAGAATGAACCGCATTGTCGTGAAGATAAGTAGATGCTGTCCGATAAATTCCGGCTCCCTTTCAGCTTTAACCCACTGGTTAAACTTGACCACCATTAATCTATAAAAAAGTATATGGAAAAGGGTCCCCAGAGCCCAGGCAACGCCATAGGTCCAGCCCTTCCATGCAAAGAGGATTACCGTGCCGACCACCAGAAATACAAGAAGACATTTTGTCATGCGGGCTGCATACTTTGGAAATGTAAGGTCAGAATTCATGCTATTTTTTTCCCAAAATCTGTTTAATCACCGAATACATGCCGGAAATGGCTCCCAATATGGAGAGAATGATGATGCCGAAGGGTGTGGTCCCCAGATATTCGTCACACTTCATGCCAAGCCAGAGGCCTATGCCGATGGAGCAGAGAATGGTGAGGCCAGCTCCCGACGCCACAGCAATGCTGTGCAGCGGGTCAAAATCATCGGCCTTCCTTTCCTTCTTCCTGTCCATGTCCTCTCCACTGTCCGGCAGCGCCGGATTCGCATTTACAAAAATGGGCACGTTAAACACAAATTGCATTTATACTGCTACAGTATACCATAACCATTGTCACTTGGCTATAAATTTAGTAGGTTTTTTATCACTGAGTCCTTCGATGTTTAAAAGGGCATCCACGATGCGTTCTGCAGAGTGGCCGTCGCCGTAGGGATTCACCGCTTCCGCCATGGATTTGTATTCCTTTTCATCGGTCAAAAGTTTGTAGGCCGTTTCGTAGACCCTTTCTTCATCGGTGCCTACCAGTTTTACCGTACCCGCTTCCACCGCTTCCGGTCTTTCCGTGGTATCACGGAGAACCAGCACCGGTTTGCCAAGGCTCGGCGCTTCTTCCTGGATGCCGCCGGAGTCGGTGAGGACGATGGCGCTTCTGGCCATGAGGTTTGTGAAAGGTTCGTATTCCATCGGTTCCACCAGATGGATGCCCGGCACCCCTTCCAATTCTTCCGAAACCGCTTCGCGAACCAGGGGATTTCTATGAACCGGGAAGACCACTTCCGTATCAGGAACGGCTTCCACCAGACGGCGGAGGGCCCGGTATACGTGGTGCATGGGGCTGCCCAGGTTTTCACGGCGGTGGGTGGTGACGAGGATAACCCGCTTATGTTCTTCGATGGCTTCGATTTCCGGGTCTTCAAAATGGTAGTCCTTCTTCACCGTGTTCAGAAGGGCATCAATCACCGTATTTCCTACCACATAAATGGAGCTGTCCTTCTTGTTCTCACGGAGCAGATTCTGCCTTGCAGTCTCTGTGGGCGCAAAGTTCACATTGGCCAGGACCCCGGTGAGCTGGCGGTTTGCTTCTTCCGGATAGGGAGAAAGGAGATTGCCCGTGCGGAGCCCCGCTTCCACATGGCCCACTTTAATCTGCTGGTAAAAGGCAGCCAGGGCGGCAGTAAAGGTGGTGGTGGTATCGCCGTGGACCAGTACATAGTCCGGCTTTTCCCTCTTCAGCACCTCTTCCAAACCCCGGAGCACCCGGGCGGTAATGTCATAAAGGGTCTGTCCGCTCTTCATGATATCCAGATCGTAGTCTACGGGAAGGTCAAACAGGTCCACCACCTGGTCCAGCATTTCACGGTGCTGGGCGGTGAGGCACACCTTCGTTTCGATTTCCTTATGCTTCAGAAGTTCCCTTACCACAGGGGCCATCTTGATGGCTTCCGGCCTTGTGCCGAAAATGGTCATGACTTTCATACTATACCTCTTTATAAATAACGGCTCTTCCCTTCCAAAGGAAAAGCAGAGAATGAAATCCTATTTCTTCTTGTCTTTCTTATGTTCCATCTGGTAGGGCGTGGGAACGATTTCCTTCATGACGCCCAGCTTTCTTGCCCACAGAATGAAAAGGACAAGGGCAATCACCACGATGGCGATACCAATCAGCGTGCGGAGATGAATCACCAGGAGCGCCACGCAGGAGAAGAAGGCGGTCAAAGCGTACATGATGAGCACCACCTGCTTCTGGGTAAGTCCCTTGGCCAGAAGGCGGTGATGGAGATGGTTCTTATCCGGCGAGAAAATGGGCACGCCGCTGCTCTTTCTGCGGATAATGGCCAGGAAGGTATCCGTAATGGGCACCGCCAGCGCTACCAGCGGCACCACCAGAACCGCAGCCGCCGCAGTTTTCATGGAGCCCATGACGGAAACGGCAGCAATGATATAGCCCAGGAACATGGACCCCGTGTCGCCCATGAAAATCTTGGCGGGGTTGAAATTGTACTGCAGGAAAGCCAGGCAGGCGCCGGTCATGGCCACCATGGCTGCCGCCGCGGTCCACTGGCCCATCTGGAAGGCCAGGAGGGCAATGGCAATGGAGGCGATGGTGGCAATCCCTGCCGCCAGGCCATCCAGCCCGTCAATAAGGTTCACCGTATTGATGAAACCGATAATCCAGAAAATGGTGAGGGGCAGGGAAATAATTTCCGGCAGGTAAACAATCCCCAGCCGGGGAATGTGAATCCAGTCGATGTTGATATTGAAAATCACCACCGGAATGGCGGCTGCAATGATCTGCCCCAGAAGCTTCACCTTCGGCGGCAGGGACACCACATCATCTGCAATGCCCACGATAATGAGGAACGTGGCTCCCAGCATGATGCCCACCATGTCATAGGTAAAACCGATGGTGGCAATGGCGGATACCATAAAGCCCGCATAAATGGCAAGGCCCCCCAGCCGGGGAATGAGACCGTGATGCACCTTCCGGGCGTCCGGCTTGTCCACGGCGCCGATACGGATGGCCAGGTTCTTCACCACCGGCGTCAGTACAAAGGTGACCACCAGGGCTGTGAGAAACGTGAACGCATAGGCGAACAACGTAACACCTCCTAAAAAAGACAATACTTCTAAGTTATTTTATCACATAGGCCGTATTTGTGAAAGAAGAGAGGGCGAGGGGCCGCTTCGCGGCAGATAAAAAAAGGGGCGCGGCTGCGCCGCGGGTTGTGTAGGAAGGTTGTGTTTCAGGGGACGACGGCCCTTTGGGCCGAGGGGAAAGTATCGCCTTTGGACACGCCCTTTCGGGCGTGAGGGTTCAGAGGGTTCAAAAGGTTCAAAGGGTTCAGAGGGGAAGGTATCGCCCTGCAGGCGATGACCGGTGGGAAGACTCGTGCGGTAAGCGGATAGCGGACAGCCGTACTATCTCACTGTCTCACTGTCTCACCAACCCACCAGCCCACTAGTTCACTAGTTCACTAGCCCACTAGTCCACTAGTTCACTAGTCCACCATTTCCTTACTTATGATATGATTGCTATGACAGCAAAAATATTTCCCAAAAGGAGGAATTCATCTTGAATAAACCAATCGCTGCGGTTACCGCCGACACGCTTCTGGCGGACATGAAGCCCATCAACCAGAAAATGGCGGACTATGCGCCCCGGCCGCTTCTGAATGCCCTGGGGAAGGCAGGCATCCTGCCCATTATCATTGCCTACGACGATTATGCATCGCCGGAAGAATTCGTGGAGACCTTTGACGCCCTGGTGCTTCCCGGCGGTCCCAATCCGTCGCCCCGTTTCTACGGGGAAGAGCCGCTGTGGTGCATCGGGCCTACCTATGAGAAGAGGGATATGTTTGAAATCGGACTCATTAAGGCCTGTCTGAAAATGGGAAAACCTATCCTTGGCATCTGCCGGGGCATGCAGATCCTGAACGTGGCCCTGGGCGGCACCCTCTGGCAGGACATGCCCTCCCAGAACCCCAAGGCCTTTATCCAGCACATGCAGAAGGCGCCGGGAAATATAGCCACCCATTATGTGGAAATCGAAAAGGACAGCCGCCTCCACGATATCCTGGGCGACGGCCTCTTAGTCAACTCCCGTCACCGGGAGGGCATCAAGAAGCTGGCCCCCTCCCTGAAGGAAGCCGCCCGCGCCCGGGACGGCATCATCGAAGCGGTGGAAAGCAGGGACAATGAACTCATCTGCGCCGTCCAGTGGCATCCGGAAAATATGGACGGCGGAGTAATGGACCCCTTCTTCCGCGCCTTTGCGGACAGGATTATACGGTTGAAATAGGGCCGCGGAGCGGCCCGGGTTCAGAAGGTTCAAAAGGTTCTGCCCGCTTTCAGCGGGCGGGTTCAGAGGGTGGTGGCGGCCTTTGGACACGCCCTTTCGGGCGTGAGGGTTGACGGCCCTCCGGGCCGAAGGTTCTTAAGGTTCTTAAGTTTGACAGCCACTGCGTGGCTGAGGGTTGTGGTATCGCCGCCTTCGGCGGCGATGAATATAAATACCGCCGGAGGCGGCATTTAAAGCTCCCCTCTGAACCAGGCCGGGAGGCGAAGCCGATTCCGGCCCGAACCCATCGTTCGGCGCGAAGCGCACGGACCATAGAACCGGGGCGCCGAGAGGCGCCTGAACACTCTTGCTTTCGGAAATACAGCCTCCCGGCACCGTCCTCCGCCATCAGCACAGCTGCAGCCATAAAAAAAGAACTGTGAGCCCTTCTCTCACAGTTCTTTTCATATGCTTTATCAATCAGCCCATATCCAGGTTTTTCATAATGCGGCTCAGGACGCCTTTGAATACCTGCATATCGCTTTCCGGAATGCCTTCGTAGAAGGATTCGTCCAGATCCTTGGACGCCTCCCGGCTTGCCTGTTCCACCTGTTTTGCCTTGTCCGTCATGAAGAGGCGGTATTTCCTTGCATCATCGGGCATTCTTTCCTTGCGGATGAGGCCTTTTTCAATCATGGATTTGACCATCACCGTAATGGTAGGGTTGGTCAAGTGAAGGTGGTCTTCCAGGGTCTTCTGGGTGACCACTTCTTTTTTATGGGTGGACAAATAGGCAATAATGAGGGACTGGCGGGCGGTCAGTCCGAATTTCTTCATAATGCCAGACTGGCGGAGCAGCATCATCTTATGAGCCTGTCCCAGGTTGTAGGTCAGCCCCAGTTTATCGCTCCCTTTTAAATCTTCCGGTTTTAAGTGAATCTGTCTTTTCATAACTCTCACCTTACTCTAAGACACCAATGAAACTCTTTTCCATTTACCTTGTAACAATTTTTTTATAATAGCATACAATAGGACATTTAGCTTGACTTTTGGTTTTATTATACAACAAACTGCCACGGCAAGTCAAAAAGCAGTAGAAAATATTCCTCATGCTGTGGAAATCCTCATTTTTCCGGCTATTCTGCCTTCCTTACGGCCATGCGGGGAGGTTTGCCGCCGGAAAAATATTCAGGAAATCGAATGCTGCAGATGAGCCGGTCCACGGGAAAGGTCGTCTTTGATTTCCTGTACATCCCAGCGGTCGTCTCTGGTGATTTCTCCGTGATAGGTATGCTCGCCCATGGTGATAAGGAAATAGATATGTCCTTCGCCCTCTCTGCGGACCACGGAAAAGCGGCTGTTTTCCACGTGGCAGCTGCCCTTCCACACCACCCTCATGTTCTGCCTTATGGTGAGGGTCATCACCTGGTTTTCAGATACCATATGAAATTCTGTCATCCGCCCAAAGCCATCATTAAAGTAAAGGGTGGATTCCGATTCCTCTCCGCTCCCTGCGGAGGAAAAGGCGGAAGAGATGAGCACGGCATGGTCCTCATTTTCCGCCGGGAACGTTCCGTTTCCGCCTTCTGCGGCGCCGGCTGCAGCCGGAAGCAGAAGGAGCGCAAGAAGCAGACTTCCCAGGATACGGCATTTCATAAATATAGCCCCCATATATGCAATGGAATCCATAGTAAAATCTATATATTAATTATTATAAGGCAAACACTGCCTGAAAGAAAGAATCACACGTTCCTCTTTGGAAACAGGAAATTTTCCAATGCTATCTATGGATATCCGCTTTTCTTTTCACCGGTTATAGATAGATTCTATAGCAGTTCAAAAGGTGAGACGCATCTGGTACCAAACCACATGGCCGTGGGTGGAAGGGGAAACGCCTTCGTTTTTAAAGCCGAATCCGGCATAGTAATGAACCAGCCTGTCCTTGCAGGTGAGGACGATGCCCTTCTTCCCTTCTTCTTCAGCCTGCTTCTTGAAGGCTTCGATGAGCCGTCCGGCGCAGCCTTCCCTCCGGAAGGCGGGGATGGTATTCAGGCCGAAAATCATCTGCCAGGCGCCCTTCTCATTGTGGAGAGACGCCTTTTCATACATTTCATCCCGAAGGTCCTTTTCGTCGGTGGTCATGCCATCGATGAAGCCCACCAGTTTTCCGTCCCGATACAGAAGGAGAAAATGATTGGGATACACCGAAAGCCTTTCCCTGATTTCTTCCGCCGTAGCTGCCTCGGCCGCCGGGAAGCACTCTGCCTCCACCGCCGCCAGCGCTTCTGCGTCTTCCAATGTGCCCTGTCTGATTGTATATGAAATCATACCCATCCGTCCTTATCTGTCGAAATTCCGCAGGATAGCCCTGCGGAATTTTATTATACCATTTTTACCTTTTTAAAGCAGATGGAATGGACCTTCGGCTCCAGGAGAAGATGAAAGCCCGCAATATGGCCGGCGTCATCGGCAAAGAAGGTGAGGGGAATGGAATAGAGGTCCGTATCCTCCTTCACCCGGTCCACCCGGAAGGTGTCGTAGTACAGATGGGTCATGGGCCTGTCCTCCACCGCCCGCTCCTGGAGGTAGAAATGTCCATCCCTTTCCGTCACGTGGAAGGTACCGTAGCCGGGATGGAAATAGGTGCCGGTGTATTCGGAAGGACTGTGGGACAGGGGGCCTTCGGCGCCGCTCTTCGGCATACAGTCAAACTCCAGATGGTGGTACATATCCTCGGGGGCATGGGATTTCCCTGCCTCCGTATACATGCCAAACCAGTCCTCCTCTTCCCGTCCAAGGAAAGCGTCAAGCAGGAAGCCCTGTATAGCAAAAATCAGGGGATTGTCGGGGGCATGGAGATTCTGCAGGTACACGGCGCCGCAGGAAAGGGAGGGAATATAGAACTGGAAGGCGCTGTACCCTTCTATCTTTCCGGTGTGCTGCTGCACCATGGCGCCATGATATTCCATCACCCGCCAGCCAAAGCCGTACCCCAGGCTACGCCCACCCTTCACATGGGGATAGTCCATAAGAATCTGGGGTTTGTGCATGGCAAGGAAATCCTGCGGTGTAAGCAGGTAAGTCCCCTTCTCTTCTCCTCCATGGATATGGAAGGAAATCCATTTCACCATGTCCTCGGCGCTGCTCATGACGGAACCGCAGGGGCCTGCCTGATCAATGTTCCAGCGGGGGATTTCATGAAGACCCTGGTCCCACCAAAAGGGCATGGCGCAGTTTTCATCAGCCGCCGCCTCATCCATGAGGCAGAAGGTGCGGTCCATGCCCAGGGGTTCAAAGATTTCCTCCCGAAGAATGGTTTCCCACTTCTTTCCGGTCACCGCCTCCATAATACCGCCGATGGCGGCGTACATGACATTGCTGTACTGGGCCAGGGTGCGGAAGGGCGCGTTGGGCTCCAGATACTTCAGCCGCTTCAGGTAATCCACCCGGGAAATAGAATTATCCGGCCAGGCCCCGTCGTGGCCGCCCACCCCCGTCCGGTGGCAGAGCATATCACGGAGAGTCACCTGGGCAGACGCCGCCGCATCCCAGAGGGCGAAGCCGGGGATGTAGGAAGCGATGGGCTCATCAATGTCCAGCAGCCCCTTCTCCGCCAGCCTCATCACTGCCAAGGCGGTCATGGACTTGCTGCAGGAACCGATGCCGCTGATGGTGTCCGTAAGGAAAGGGTGCCCCGAAGCGTCCCGGATGCCAAAACTTTCCACATGCACCTCTCCCCGGTCAATGACGCCCATGGCCATGCCGGGAATAGAATAATAATCCATCATCTTCCTGATGAGACGGGAAAGTTTTTCATAATCAATGGCCATGGATGGCACCTCCTTGTAAAAAAGGGTTCTGCGCCCTTGTGACACGCCCTTTCGGGCGTGAGGGTTCAAAGGGTTCAGAGGGTTGTGGTGGCGGCTGGCGCCGCAATTTATAGTCAGCGTTACGGGATTTCCCGCCCCGCATAGTCATTCTGAGGGCCAGCGAAGAATCTCGGTACATGCAGATAGTGACTCTTACTAGTCCACTAGTCCACCAGTTCACTAAAGAATCCCGGCCGGCGGGAAGAGGTGTCTGATAGTCTGAAGTCTGATGTCTCTCTGCTTTCGGGAATGCAGTCCAGAGTCGGCGGTAAGCGGACAGCCGACAGCCACCAGCCTCACCCCAGCTCCGCAATCCTTCCCGGCGCCGTGAAGGGTTTTCCTATCATAGGTACGGCGGCGATGAGTTCCCTGGTGTAGGGGTCCTTCGGGTGGCATAGGATTTCATCGGAGGGGCCCATTTCCACGATTCTCCCTTTCTGCATGACGGCGGTGCGGTCGGAGATATAGCGTACCACCGCCAGGTTATGGGAGATGAAGAGGTAGGTGAGGTGGAGTTTTTCCCGAAGGTCCATGAGGATATTCAGCACCTGGGCCTGCACGGATACGTCCAGGGCGGAGGTGGGTTCGTCGAGGATGAGGATTTCCGGGCTGGTCATGAGGGCCCTTGCGATGGAGATACGCTGGCGCTGGCCGCCGGAAAATTCGTGGGGATAGCGGTCCATCACACTTTTCCGAAGGCCCACCATTTCCAGAAGCATTTCTGCCCTCTCCTTCCGGTGGGCTTCGGAAAATTCCCCCATCACCCTGGCGGGCTCCATGAGGATATCCCCGATTTTCATGCGGGGCGACAGGGAGGAGTAGGGGTCCTGAAAGACGATTTGTATTTTCTTCCGGATATCCTTCAGCTCCTTTTCCTTGGCATGGGAAATATCTTTTCCGTAGAGAAGGATTTCGCCGGAGGTGGGCTTTGCCAGACGGATGATGAGGCTGGCCAGGGTGGATTTCCCGCAGCCCGACTCCCCCACGATGCCCAGGGATTCTCCTTTCATGAGAGAGAGGGTGATGCCGTTTAAGGCGTGCACTTCCTTCGATTTTCCCCAGAAACTTCGGGTGTGGAAGGTTTTCGTCACGTTCTTGATTTCCAGTATGTCCATGTCACACCTCCTCAGGATGGCAGCAGTACACTTTGTGGCCGGGCCTGATTTCCACCGACGGCGGCAGACCCTGCCGGCAGGCGGCGCTGGCTCTTTTGCAGCGGGGCGCAAAACGGCAGCCCGCCATTTTTTCCGCGGGATCCGGCACCATGCCAGGAATAGCAGTGAGCCGGTCATGGGTATGGTCTCCGGTGAATTTGGGAAGAGCTCCGATGAGGGCCCGGGTGTAGGGATGGGCGGGACTCTGGAGCACGGCGGCGGTATCGCCGGATTCCACGATGTGGCCGGAGTACATGACGGAAATGGAATCACAGATTTCCGAAATCACCCCCAGGTCGTGGGAAATGAAGAGTACCGCGGTCTTCAGATTTCGGCAGGCCTCCTTAATCAGATAGAGTATCTGGGCCTGCACCGTCACGTCCAGGGCCGTAGTCGGTTCGTCGGCAATGAGGAGCTTGGGATGGCAGGAAAGGGCAATGGCAATCATCACCCGCTGCCGCATGCCGCCGGACAGTTCATAGGGATAGCAGGAAATCACGTCCTCCGCATTCCGTATATGCACCGCCTCCAGCATGGCGAGGGCTTTCTTCTCTGCATCTTCCTTGGAAATCTTTTCATGTGTGCGGATAACGTCCGTCATCTGGGTGCCTATGGTGAAGACCGGATTGAGGCAGGTCATGGGTTCCTGGAAAATCATGGACACATCCCGGCCCCGCACTTCTTCCATGCTCTTTTTGCTGATGCCCAGGAGCTGCCGTCCGCAGAGACGGATGGAGCCGTCCAGCTCCGCCTTTCCGCCGCCGGGAAGGAGGCGGGTCACCGCAAAGGCGGTCATGGATTTGCCGCTGCCCGACTCTCCCACGAGGCCCATGATTTTTCCCGCTCCCACATGGAGGTTCACATCATGGAGAATGGGAATCATGCCCTTCTTTGAAGGAAGGGCCAAAGACAGATGTTCAATTTCAAGTACATTTTCCATAGCATCAGTGCTCCCTGGGATCCAAAATATCCCGAAGACCGTCGCCTAACAGGTTGAAGCCCATCACAGTGACCAGGATGAAAAGTCCCGGAAAGGCGGCGTACCACCACTGGTCAATGGCATAGACCCGGGCGGTGGAAATCATGGCGCCCCATTCCGGCATGGGCGGCTGGGCACCAAGGCCGATGAAGCTCATGGACGAAGCGATGAGGATGGCATCGCCGATGCCCAGGGTCATCTGCACCATGAGGGGCGAAAGGCAGTTGGGCACGATATGGTGCAGCACAATCCAGAAGGGAGAGGCGCCGAAGGTTCTTGAAGCCTTCACATAGGGCTCCTCCTTCAGGGACAGCACCTGCCCCCGCATGAGGCGGACATAGAGAGGAATCCTGACGATGCACACCGCCAGCATGGTATTGAAAAGGCCCACCCCCAGGGCCGCCGTGAGAGCCAGGGCCAGCACCATGGAGGGGAAGGAAAGAATCATGTCCGTCAAAGCCATGATGATGCGGTCCACCCTTCCGCCGCAGAAGCCGGAGAAACTGCCGATGGCCACGCCAATGCCAGCGGCAATGATGACGATGGATAAGCCTACGGTAATGGAAATCCGGGCACCGTAGAGAATACGGGAGAAAATGTCCCGTCCCATTTCATCGGTGCCGAAGAAATGGTGCAGCGATGGCGCCTGCAGCCGTCCTGACACGTTCATAAGATTCGGGTCCCAGGGACTGATAAGCGGTGCCAGAATCCCCAGCAGGATGATGAGAGCCACAATGACCATGCCTGCCAGGGTAAGTTTGTTTTTCAGAAGGATATCCAGGGATTTGTGGAAAAAACTTTCCCGCACCTCTACGATTTCCTCCGCCTTCACGCCGGTCATTTCTCATCACCTCCGCTGATCTGTGGATTCAGGATATTATAAATCATATCCACCACCATATTAATCACCACATAGCCCACAGACACCACCAGGGTAAAGCCCATGATGGCCGGGAAATCCAGGTAAGCAATGGAATCCATCACATATTTCCCCATGCCCGGCCAGCCAAAAATGGTTTCCGTAATGACGGCGCCGCCCAGAAGCTCTCCCATGGTAAGGCCGGTGATGGTGACTGTCGGAATCAATGCATTCTTCAATGCGTAGCGGTAAATGATGCGGCGATTCGGAATGCCGCAGGCCCTGGCGGTGCGGATATAGTCCTGCTCCAGCACGTCCACCATGCCGCTCCGCACCTGCCGGGCAATGATGGCCAGCTGGGCATAAGCCAGGCAGAGAGCCGGGAGCAGGAGATGATGGATGGCGGAAATCACGACGTCCATATTTCCTGCAATGAGCCCGTCAACTACATAAAGCCCCGTCACCGAAGGCGGCGGTGTAAGGAAGGTATCCAGCCTGCCGGAGGCGGGGAAAATGGGAAATACCTTATAAAAGAGGATAAGGCACACCACGCCGGACCAGAAGAGGGGAATGGAGACACCTACCATGGAAATCACACGGCTCACATGGTCGATCCAGCTGTTCCGGTGCACCGCCGACAGCACGCCCAGGAAAATGCCGAAAACCACGGCAATCACCATGGCCGCCAGCGTCAGCTCCAGGGTAGCCGGGAAATAGCGGGCCAGTTCGCCGGCCACCGGCATCTGGGTGCGGATGGACACACCCATGTTCCCATGGGCCAGTCCCTCCATGTACAGAGCGTACTGGGTGAGCACCGGCTTATCCAGTCCCAGGGACTCACGCGCCGCTTCCAGGGTCTCCGGAGAAGCGTGGGGTCCCACCAGCATGCGGGCCGGGTCACCGGGAATGACATGGGAAATACAGAAGGTGACGATGGAAACGCCGATAAAGACAAGGATGAGATGAAGTAGTTTTTGAAATATAAATCGCCATGAAATCATAAGCCCTCCTTGTATGATATGATGACACGCCTAAGGCGTGAGGGTTCAAAGGGTTCAAAGGGTTCAGAAGGTTCAAAAGGTTCAGAAGGTTGTGGTATCGCCCTAACGGGCGATGAATTTTATAATTCTGCTTCGCAGAATGGAAAACCCTACAACCGCGCCTGCGGCACGATGGAAATGCACCCCTATTCCCCTACGGGGACTTCCCCCGGAGGGGGAAGTTTTAGCGGCGTTATGCCTTGAGGTACTTGTGAGTACAAAAGCTAAGCGGCGAGTCAAGTTTCCCCTTTAGGGGGCCACCACACCCCTTGGGCCCTCAGGGCCCATCAAACCTAAGAACCCTCAGCTCATAAGGGTTGTCAATCTTTAGAGCCCTTTTATCCGTGGTGACACCAGCCGCCAAAGGGGATGACCCGAAGGGGCGCTAACGCAGGCAGCATTTATATTGGCGCCGAAGGTGCCACAGCCCCCTTGCTTTCGGGAACACCGCTTGTCTGATGTCTGCCGTCTGATAGTCTGACGTCTTCCCGCCGCCCGGTATTTACCGGCTAATGAGTCACTACCTCCTCGTACCAAGATCCTTCACTGCGTTCAGGATGACGATGCTCGGCGGGAAGAGCAGGCGGAAAGCGGTCAGCGGATAGCGGTCAGCCCACTAGAAAAAGGGCTTTACGGGAAAGTCCTTTTTCCGGAAAATCAAATTTCATGAATCCAGAAATCATTCCTTAGAAAGGTGTTCGAAATCGTACATGCTGTCCAGCATGGGGTTATAGGCAAAGCCCTTGATATTGGCTCTCATGGGGGTGAGTACCTTGGTCTGGAAGAGGAAAAGATAGGGGGCATCGTCGAAGGCGATATGCTGTACTTTCTTGTAGATTTCCGTCCTTCCTTCTTTGTCGGTCATCACCTCGGCCTCACGGAGGAGTCCGTCCACTTCGTCGTTCTTATAGAAGGAGCGGTTCCCCGGGAGGCCCCAGTAGGAGGAGTCCAGCCAGTAGGAAAGGAAGAACTGGGGATCGCTGTAGTCCGGACTCCAGGTGCCCAGGGCCATCTGGAAATCGCCTTTGTCCGCTCTCTGCCGGAAGGTAGCCCAGGCCACTTTTTCCAGATTCACCTTGATGCCCAGCTGCTGGAGGTTATTCTGGATGATTAAGGCTTCCGCTTCGTCGAAGGCGGCGTGGCCGGAGTAGAGGAGGCTGATTTCCGTCACGTTTTCGCCGGATTTCGCCAGCAGTTCCTTGGCCTTGTCCAGGTTGTAGGAGTATCCCTTGATGGATTCGTCCTTGCCCCACATGCCTTCGGGCACGGCACTGGTGAGCTGCTGGCCCCTGCCCTTCACGGCGCCGTCGATGATGGCGTTGTAGTCAATGGCATAGGAAAGGGCCTGACGGAAGACCTTGTTGCTGGTGGGGAGCTTCCGGTTGTTCAGGTACACGATGGAGCAGAGGAGGGACGGGTCTTCATAGATACGGATGGCCTTGTTGTCCTTCAGCTGGTCGATCTGGTCCATGGGAATGCCTTCGGCAATGTCGATATCCCCTTTCTCCAGCTGCAGACGCTGGGCGGAGGGATCCTTGATGCTGTTGAAGAGGATATGCTTAATGGCCGGCGCCTTGCCGGAATAATTCTTCTGGGCATCCAGCTTGATGGACTGGCTGGGAGTGTAGGACGTGATTTCATAGGCACCGGAACCCATGGTATGGGTAGCCAGGTAGGAGGAGCCCATGTCGTTGTCCTTAGCCTGGTCCATGACCTTCGGATTCACAATGGAGGAACCGTTTACCGCCAGGGTATATAGGAAGGGCGCAAATGGCTTGTCCAGCTGGAAAACGACGGTCTTGTCATCGGGTGTTTCGATGGATTTCACCACTTTGAAATAATCGGAGGGACCCTTCTTCATTTTCTGTACACGTTCAATGGAGAACTTCACTGCCTTGGCGTCCACCGGAGAGCCGTCGGCAAATTTGTGTCCCTCGTCCAGGGTAAAGGTCCAGGTGAGGCCGTCGTCGCTGACGGTCCAGGACTTGGCCAGGGAAGGCTCCACCTCCGTGGTGGCCTTGCCGTCCACCACTTTGTATTTCACAAGCCTTTCATAGGCGGGATAGGTAATCTGCCAGCCCTTGTTGTCCATGGTGACAGCCGGGTCCAGGGTCTCCGGATCCACCGCCATGCCTACCACGATGGTGTCCTTCGGCACGGAGCCGCCGGAAGAGGAGCTTCCGGACTGTCCGCCGCAGCCTGCAAAACCAAGAATTGAAAGGCCCAGAAGGGAACCGGTGAGTACAGTTTTCAGAAGTTTTTTCATAGTCTCTCCTCCTTACGAAAAAAGGCCGCAGTCATCGAAGATGAGTGCAGCCTCTTTGCCATAGAGACGCAAAAGCCCTTCTTACCTTACGGTAAAAAGGGCTCCGTTGTCTCTTTATCAATATACACACAGTATAGCGGATATATATGAGGTTGTAAATAGGGAAATGATGAGTAGAAAGCAGTGAGCCCCCATTCCGGTCTGTTATAATAAAAACAGGTTAGGAAAGCACTGATTAATTCGCAGAATCGAATTTCATATGTATTTTTATCCAATGCTACGTCATAAGTCTCCTTAAATAGCTCGCTATTCGCGTCGA
>NZ_UPZP01000006.1 GCF_900538805.1 uncultured Dialister sp. | reverse complement strand
CCTCGCACATCGGCTTATTCGTTCGCTGTACTGTTCAGTTTTCAAAGAATCATCGCTCTTCAAGCGACTTGATTATCATATCACGAAGTTTTCGTTTTGTCAAACTCTTTTTCAGAAGTTTTTCAAACTATTTTTTCGTGATGCTGTGTGACAGCTTCATGATAATATCACATTTGCTTTTCTCTGTCAACGGCCTTTTGATTTTCTTTCGGCTGTCTCAAGATTCAGCGTAATAAATTATAGCAATTACACTGCCTGCTGTCAAGAAAATTTTCAAAGTCATTTCAAAAGAGACTTGTTTCTCTGTCTATCCAGCTTTCCTGTCTGGCGCTTTTGATTTCATCGCCTTCTTCCTCCCATCCCATAAGGAAGGGAGACTCCCGGTGATGACGGCCCATATTTTCCAGTACCTCCGCTCTCTTTCCATTGGCATAGCAGTAGCGGCAGAAATGGCCGCAGCTGCTGTAGGCGCCTATGTCATGGCCCAGAAGGCAGCTGCAGCCCCGGCGGGCATGCATATTTTCATAGGATGGGATTCTGATAGGAAGTCCAATGGCTGCCTCCACCTTTTCCTTTGTCAGGCAGCCTGTAGTATCTACGCCCAGGGACGCAAAGGCCGGATTTTCCAGGCAGGATACCAGTTTCATGCCATGCTTTTCCCCGATTTCCACAAATTTTTCCACCAGGTAAAGCTGATCTTCATGGCTCACCCTTCGGGCCGCAGGGAAATTCCGCATGGTTTTGCCGTAAAGGTCAATGAAGCTGAAAATGCAGGTATGAGTATATCCCTCCAGCGCCTCTGCCAGGGCGGAGAAGGCGCGGACATGGAAATTTCTGTCGTATTTCCCCAAGAGGAGCACCGGATCATAGCGCCAGCACACATGGGAAGGGCCCAGGCAGCGGGAAAGGGAGCGGAAGGCTTGAACCACTTCTCTTTTGTCCGGCACATGGGGCTCTATGTCCTTCCCGTAGGGCGTAATAGTTACATGCCAGAGCTGGCGGAAGGAAGCAAGGGCCTCCATATGCGGCAGAAGAGGAAGCGGATTCTTCGTGCAGAAGCACAGGAGATCCACCACCTCCGGATCCAGCACGTACCGGGTAACCCGGGCATGGTTGAAGGGATTCCGCACCATGACGAAGCCCTCTTTCAGCCGGTTTAAAAACCAGGGGCCGTAAAAGGCGGGGATATCAGTCCGCTGCCCCGTATTGATAATCATGGTCTATTCCTTTTCTTCATTTTCCCGGCAGATGGCCTCGGCTTCTTTCAGCCACTTCTCCCGAAGGGAGGCAGGAGAAAGCACCTTGACCCGCTTTCCCTGGCTCAGGAGCCACATGAGGATGCCATCGCCGCGGATGGTGTCGGTGATGAGGAAGCTGCCATCCCTCTGGGCCTTTGCCTTGGCCGTAGGAAGCCGGTCCAGCACTGCCTCCACGCTGGGGCCTCGATAAATGAAACGGACATGTTCCGGCCTGCCGCCATACATATACTGGATGCTGTTTTTGAAAGCCCCTTCCCGGAAGCGGCGTCCGTAATTGACGGCAAATGTTTCTCCCGTATCCTTAAGACGGCTCATGCGGTCCAGCCGGTACACCCTCGTTTCCGCGCCGGTAAGTTTTTCTTCTCCCTTCGGAATTCCCATCATATAGAAATAGTATTCTGAGAAAAGAACCCCTTCGGGACAGACTTCGTGGAGCTTTGATTCCTTTTCCCCCTGCCGCCGGTAATTGAAGGACAGCACATGGTGGTCCTTCACCGCCCCTGCCACAATCCACAGGTCCGATACGTCAGGCTCTTCGTGAGCCGGGTCCAGATAATCAAAAAGCTCGCTCCGTATGTATCGTTCCACTTCCTTTTTGTCTGTGCCCAGCACGGCGGACTGCAGCAGACGGCGAAGCAGGGATTCCAGCTCCTTTTTGTGGAAGGCCCGGCTGGCAAGGAGAATTTTCCCGATGGCATAAAGTTCATTGGGCCGAATCATTTCATCCTCCAGCTCCCGTATGCGGTACACCTTTTGGGCCCGATCGTAATAAAGTTCCCGGTGCATGCCGTCCCGCTCTTCCCTTTCCGCCAGATATTTTCTGATTTCCGCCAGATACCGGCTGGCGGTTCTCAGGTTGACGCCAAAGGTTTTCACCATCTCCTGCCTGCTCACCACGCCGCCCCGGCTCAATCTATCCCAGAGGAAAAGGACCCTTTCTGTCTTCTTGTCATCCCTGTCTGTTTCTTTTTCAGCCATAACCGTTCTCCGCCTTTCTTAGATAGAAAACCGATTTCTTATAACACCTGTATCAAATAATTATAGCAGATTTAGAAGTTTTTCAACAGACGGCATCATGGAAATCCATGCATAATAAAAAGCTGCAGCATCACAGCGTGATTCTGCAGCCTTTTACCTTCCTCTTATCGGAAGGAAAGCACTTCCTTCAGCGGCTTTCTTTCATTGGCCGCCGGAATGACGGCGGGATGGCCTACGGCGATGATGGCGGACACATCGTATTCCTCCGGAAGGGAAAGGATGTCCTTGATTTTTCCTTCATCGTAGCGGCCCATAATCAAAGTGCCCAGTTCCAGCGCATTAGCTGCCAGGCAGAAATGGGCGGCTGCCACGCCGGCATCAAAGGACTGCCAGTGGGTGCCCTTGGATGTAGAAGGGCTTCCGTCAGGCTCATAGCCCGAAAGCCCCTTGATGGCGCAGAGCACCATCAGCGCCGGTGCGGCATGGATATTTTCCGTGTTCCATGGGAATTTCTTCGTACACTCATCGGCAATCTTATCTTTCAGCTCCTTTTCCAGCACCGCCACGTACCGGATGGGCTGGGTGTTTTCCCAGCAGGAAGCCATCTGCGATATTTCCACCACATTTTCGATTTCCTGCGCCGAAATGGGTTCGTCTGTATACTCCCTGATGCTTCTCCTTGAAATGAGACATTGAATTGCGTCCATTTTTCTCCTCCTGACTAAAGGAAAGCATGCAGGGAAGCGCTGATCCATTTATGTCGTTTATTTTTATGTAAGAATAAAAGGTTGAATCAGTACTTCCCTGGAGGGCTTTCCTTTTGCTTTCAAAAAATGATACCCTGCTTATTTTACCACAGGAAAGAAATCTATCCCATCCGCCCGTGGGAAAATGACAAAACCATGTACCCGGGAATGTCCGGCTAATATCACTCCGGAAACAGGTCTTTCCCTTCCAGCTGGTATACGTCCTCTTTCCCCTGATCCTCAGGAGAATACCGGATTTTGACATAAATATCCGGTTTTTTCCCTTCATGAAGCCACACTCCTATGGATGCCAGTGTCTCATCCTGCTTTTTTCCGCTTCCTGTCCGCCACAGACTGTTATCAGGCCCGTCATGCCGGTCCTGGGAAAATTCCATCAAATCCTCCAGTACATAGGGTTCATGCGAACTTCCAAGAAGGGTCTCTATCCTTTCATATCGGGTAAGGCTTGACTGGCCTATGCGCCTGTTCAGGGATTGAAATTTCCTGAACAGATAATGGTTCGTGTGGGCCAGGGTTCCATTCTTCATCCTTTTCACCCTGAATTCTCCATGGTCTCCGATTTCCACACAGGCCAGCTCCCGGGCATCTCCCAGCATCAGGAACTTTGGTCCCCTGAAAAGTACGTCAAGGGCCAAAGCCTCTTCTACGGTGGCGCATTTCCCCAGCATTTCGCGGATACAGCTTTTCTTCTCATGTTCCATGGAAAGTCTTTCCTTTTGGGGAATGGAGCTGGCAGCTGCTGAAAAAACAGCCAGACCCGCTTCATTCACCCCGCCTCTTAAAAACATCTTCCCGCTGCTGCCGCCAAAAATGCCATAAAACCGATACCGAGGCCCCTCTTCGTACCGCATCTCCTGGTACTGGGGATGCCAGTCCCGGTTCTTCACCAGCAGGGTGCCGCCGCCTTCCACTTCACTGCCCTGGGCCCCGAACAAAGTACAGGCTGAAGCAGGAGCCAGAGCCAGCAGGAAAAATGCCAGCGCCGCTGCCGCTGTTTTCTTCAAGATCACCGGTCTTTCCTCCTCTGCTTTGCATTATATACTATAATAACAGTAATAACATAAAAAAGGAGCCCCCATGATACAGGATATCGCACCCCACCATTTCAACAACCGTTATGATTCATCCATTTCCCCTGACAGCAGCAGCCTGATTTTCTGTTTTGAAGGGGAAAATCTTCTCCTCATGAAGGATTTTTCCCTTCCCACGGGGAACGATGTACAGCCCGCAAATCCGGAGTACCTCTTTTCTTTTGACAACATTTCCTGTTTTCTTTCCCTGGAAAGGCCGGACAAACTTCCTGTATCGGGGTCTTTTGTGCCGGTAAAGCAGCTCAGAAACTCCCCTTTCCCCGGGGAGAACCTTTTCCTCGTCTGGACGGCCCTCCAGATCTTCCGGTGGATAAGGGAAAACCGGTACTGCGGCAGCTGTGGAAATCAGCTGGTCCCCTCTTCTTCCGAAAGGGCCCGCATCTGTCCATCCTGCGGCCGCATCATTTATCCACGGCTGAACCCCGCCGTCATTGCAGCGGTCACCTGGAAAGACAGGCTCCTTCTCACCCGCTATGCCAGAAGATTCATTCCCTACTATGCCCTCATTGCAGGCTTTACGGAAATCGGAGAAACGCTGGAAGAGACGGTGCAGCGGGAGGTGATGGAAGAAACAGGCCTCCATGTGAAAAATATCCGCTACTACAAATCCCAGCCCTGGGCCATAGCCAGTGACATTCTGGCCGGCTTTTTCTGTGAGGTGGACGGAAGCACGGATATTGTCATGGACAGGGAAGAACTGAAAGAAGCCTTCTGGGTAGAAAAGAAGGATATCATCCTCCAGCCCGATGATTTTTCCCTTACCAATGAAATGATGAGGATTTTTAAGGAAAGTTGAATCACAAAGGGGACTGTGAAAAAATATAAATCATTTTTTCACAGTCCCCGCTTCGCCTTCATGGAGTTGGCTTTATAGCTCCCCTATGAGCCGGCCCGGAAGGCGAAGCCGATTCCGGGCCGAACCGGTACTCAGGGCAGAGCCCGATGGCGGCCTGCAGCCTTTGAACCCCCCTTGAGTTCGGAAATACAGTATGCCAGACGTATGTATTCTATCGTCTGTCTTCTGATGTCTCCCAGCGGTCAAACGTCTCCTATCCGCCGCTATTTTCCCCAAGCGAAATATGTTTTCAATAAGAAATCCTTCAGCCATTCAAATGAGCCAGAATGGCTTCGGTCATGCCTTCGCCGTCCACCTTTTTCATGCCTTCCCGGTAAATATCTCCGGTGCGGTATCCGTCCTCCAATGTCTCATTCACCGCTTTTTCGATGGCCTCTGCCGCCTCATCTTCATTGAAGGAGTAGCGGAGCATCATGGCGGCGGAGAGGATGGTGGCAATGGGGTTGGCAATGCCCTTTCCTGCAATGTCCGGAGCGGAGCCGTGGATGGGTTCGTAAAGGCTTGTTTCCTTTCCGATGGAAGCGGAGGGCAGCATGCCGATGGAGCCGGAGAGGACGGCGGCTTCGTCGGAGAGGATATCGCCGAACATGTTGCTTGTTACCACCACGTCGAAGAAGGAGGGGTGGATGGCAAACTGCTGGGCGCAGTTGTCCACATACATGTGGTCCAGTTTCACGTCCGGATATTCTTCGTCGTGGATGCGGATGGCTGTCCGCCGCCACAGGCGGGAGGAAGCGAGCACGTTGGACTTGTCCACGCTTGTCACATGGCCGCGGCGTTTCTTTGCCGCCTCCATGGCAAAGCGGGTAATTCTTTCCACTTCGGGGACGGAGTAGCTTTCCACATCCCAGGCCCGTTCCACGCCGCCATCAATTTCCGATTCGCAGCGCTTTCCGAAATAAATGCCGCCTACCAGTTCGCGGACGATCATGATATCCGTGCCTCTGGCGATTTCCGGCTTCAGCGGGGAGTATTCAATCATGGAGTCCTGGATTTTCACGGGGCGCAGGTTCACGTAGAGGCCCAAAGATTTCCGAAGACCCAGGATGGCCTTTTCGGGACGGAGGGACGGTTCCAGATGGTCCCACTGGTCGCCGCCTACGGCGCCGAAGAGGATGCCGTCCCCCTTCCGGCAGGCCTCCACCGTTTCCTCCGGCAGGGGCACGCCGTATTTGTCATAGGCCGTGCCGCCGGCGTCCTTCCATTCATAGGTGAAATCGAGATGATAGATTTCATCGATTTTCTTTAAAATTTCGACGGCCCCGTCGGTCACTTCCCTGCCGATGCCGTCGCCCGGAATGACTACGATATGCTTTCCCATATTACCGATACTCCTTTACATAATTGATGAGCCCGCCGGCTTTGGCAATGTCCTGGATGAAACCGGGAAGCGGCGGTGCCTTGAAAACGTCACCGGTGGTGAGATTCCGAATGGTGCCGGTGGAAAGGTACACAGACAGCCGGTCACCTTTGTGGATTTTTTCCACATCACTTCCGATTTCCAGAAGCGGCAGTCCCACGTTGATGCCGTTCCTGTAAAAAATGCGGGCAAAGGAAGCGGCAATGATGACAGGCACACCGGATGCTTTAATGGCCACCGGCGCATGTTCCCTGGAGGAGCCGCAGCCGAAATTCTTTCCTCCTACCATAATGTCTCCGGGCTTCACTTCTTTGGCAAAGGTTTCGTCAATGTCTACCATGCAGTGGGAAGCCAGTTCCTTCGGGTCAAAGGTATTGAGATACCTGGCCGGAATGATGACATCCGTATCAATGTTATCGCCGTAGCGCCATACTTTTCCTTCTAAAACAGCCATTATTCAACCTCCCTGGGAGCGGCAATCCGTCCCATCACAGCACTGGCAGCCGCCACCTGCGGACCGGCCAGGTAAATTTCAGAATCCGTGGGGCCCATGCGGCCGATGAAATTGCGGTTGGTGGTGGAAACGCACCTTTCACCGCTGGCCAGGATACCCATATACCCGCCAAGGCAGGGGCCGCAGGTGGGCGTGGACACGGCGCATCCCGCATTGATAAAGGTATCGATGTAGCCTGCATGCATGGCGGAAAGGTAAATGGCGGGAGTGGCGGGAATGACGATGCAGCGCACCCGAGGATGGACCTTCCGTCCTTCAAAGATGCGGGCCGCAATGGCCAGATCCTCCAGCCTGCCGTTGGTGCAGGAGCCGATGACCACCTGGTCGATGGGAATATCGCCGAAAGTACCAACCACCTTCGTGTTTTCCGGAAGGTGGGGGAAAGAAACCACCGGTTTCATGGAAGAAAGGTCGATGTGCACTTCCCTCTCATAATGGGCGTCTTCATCGGCTTCCACCGCTTCCCAGGGTTTCGTGAACCGTCCTTCAATGTAGGTCTTCGTCTTTTCATCCACCGGGAAAATGCCGTTTTTCCCGCCTGCCTCGATGGCCATGTTGGCAATGGTGAAGCGGTCTGCCATGGACAGGGAAGAAATACCGGGGCCCGTAAATTCCAGGGATTTGTAGAGAGCACCGTCCACGCCGATCATGCCGATGAGAGTGAGGATGACGTCCTTTCCTGTAATGTCTTCGGGCTTCGTTCCCGTCAGGACCACCTTGATGGCGTCGGGCACTTTGAACCAGGCTTCGCCGGTGGCCATGGCCACGCCCAGGTCCGTGGAGCCTACACCGGTGGAAAATCCACCTAAGGCGCCGTAGGTGCAGGTGTGGGAATCGGCGCCAATGGTGACCATACCGGGCCCCACCAGTCCCTTTTCCGGAAGAAGGGCATGTTCAATGCCCACCCGGCCCTGTTCAAAATAATGGACAATGCCGTTTTCCCTGGCAAAATCCCTCACGATTTTGGCAAGACCGGCGGATTTGATATCCTTGGCCGGCTGGAAATGGTCCGGCACCAGCACAATTTTCTCCCTGTCAAAAACAGGCCGTCCTACTCTTTTGAATTCCGCAATGGACGGCGGCGCCGTAATATCATTGGCCATCACCAGATCCAGACTGCAGTAAATCAAATCTCCCGCTTTCACAGAATCAAGTCCTGCATGCTTTGCCAGGATTTTCTGTGTCATTGTCATACCCATACAAATACCTCCCATACTCCAAATAAAAAAATCTTCCGTCTCCAAGAGACGAAAGATTCGCGGTACCACTCTTATTCATGCCAAAGGCATGCACTCATGCTGATAACGGTCAGATTCCGGCGCCGCCTACCTGTTCAGCGGTGCAGCTCAGGGACGAGTTCAAAATCCGCTTCTGTCATTTTCCACCATCCAATGACTCTCTGCAAGCAAGTAGGGATTTTTAATACTTCCTGTCAACGCTTTTGTGAAGTTAGGAATACTCTACCACAACCATTTCATTTTTGCAAATAAAAATGAAAAAAATTCAGCAGGGACAGGGACTGTCATGGTCATGTTATATAATAAAGGAAGAATTGATTCCGTATTTTGAAAAAGGAGGTTCCCTATGAAAAAGTTTTTCTGCGTTCTCACATTGCTCCTTCTCCTGCTGGCAGGAAGCGCAGCGGAGGCGGCAGGTCCCATTAACCGGGACGGTTATTTCAAAAACATCCGCCTCGCCGGACGGGTGCGGGTGGTAGACTCCTTCCCTGACATCAAAGTACAGGTGGTGTCCTCCTTTCCGGACCTCAAAGTGAAGGCGGTGTCCTCCTTCCCCGATGACATCGGAGAATGGCAGTTTGTGGACTACGGCGAAGATTTCACGGTACAGTTCGTGGACAGCTTTCCGGACATCCGCATCGAATTCGTGGACTCCTTCCCCGGCGTCTGCTGAAATACTGAAAACATATTTCCACCGTCCCCTATCCGTGATATGATAGAAAAAGAAACAGCAGGCGCCCCATGGACAGGCGCCGGTAGGCAGGAAAGGAGTGGCTTCCTACGAAAAAAACATTATTTATTGTGTCTTCCAAACCGGACGCCGGCCTTTCCAATGAAATTCTTCATCTCATCAGGGAAGATGAAATGAAGTCCCATGGCCTGTCCTATGAAAATAACCTGCGCATTATCACCATGAATGAAGACCAGTGGCGGCTCCACAAGAGCGCCATCATTCCCAAGTACCACGTACTCTTCATCGGGCTGCCGGAGCAGGGAAGATGGTTGCCTGAAGACATGGCGGTGAAATTCACGAAGTACGGCATCACCTACGGCTGGACCGGCTGGCATGCCTTTCTTACGGTGGACGAACGGAAACTGAAGGACCATGACGTGTACAGCCGTTTCTTGAAGGAGCTGAAGGAACTCTGCAGCCTGGAGGATATCATCCAGAGTCCCAAGCGGCTGGACGCCCTGCAGCTCGTAGGCATGCTCTGCGTGGCCCTGCTGGTGCCCTTCGGCAGCGTGCTGGTAGGCGGAAAGCTCATCAAAGACTGGTACGCCAATGACAACCTCATGAAAAAACAGCAGTATGTGTATGGCATTTTCCATCTCTACCGGAACCATTTGAAGGAATTCATGGACCGGGAAGAGCCGGTATGAAATCAAAATCACGAAAGGATGCAGGAAATGAAAAGTTATGAATTTACGCCGGAGCGGGTATGTTCCAGAAAGATTACCTTTGACCTGGACGATGAGAAAAGAATCCATCATTTGAAATTCCAGGGCGGCTGCCCGGGAAACCTTGCCGCCATTGGAAGACTGCTGGAAGGAAGGAGCGCCAGGGAGGCAGCGGATATCCTCCGGGGCAACGAATGCGCCGGAAAAGGCACGTCCTGCGCCGACCAGCTCTCCAAAGCTCTGGAAAAAGCACTGGCCGAATAGGGAAAAATCCCCTCTTCCGGAATGACTTATGAATCATTCCGGAAGAGGGGATTTTTATTTCCATATCTCTATGCCTGGAAGGACTGATAAAATGACAGAATCAGTGCTTCCTCAAGGCCTCCATCTTCCTCCTTCTTCTCCTCACCCGGTTGATGTGCCGCTCAAACTGGCCGCTTCTGATAAATTCCGCCAGCACCAGCTGGTCAAACACCGGCACCGTACAGGAATAAAAGCCCACCTTTTCCTCATAGCGTGGAAGGAGGGGCGCTGGAATCACAAGGTAGCCCACCCGGATGGAGGGAGCAATGGTTTTGGAAAAGCTGTTCATGTAAATCACCGGTCCCTCCGGCGAAAGGGAAAAGAGGGTGTCCTCCGGCTTGGAAAGCAGGGTGAATTCGGAATCAAAGTCATCTTCAATGATAAATCCCTGCCTTTCGCGGGCCCAGCGGATGTACTCCGCCCGCTTGGAGGCGCTGGCGGTGATGCCGGAGGGATAGCTGTTGAAGGGAGTTACATGGAGTACGGAAGCATGGCTCTTCTCCAGCTCCCTGGTTTCAATGCCCTCCTTCCCCATGGTGAGAAACTCCAGAGGCACCTGCCAGGCCTCATAGACCTTCCGGATTTTCTCATAGGACGGATTCTCCAGGGCGTACATGCGGTTTCTTCCCAGTACCTGCACATTAAGGCCATAGAGATACTCCGCGCCGGAGCCGATGAGGATGGCTTCCGGTGAAACCTCCATGTGCCGGCTCCTGGCCAGGTAAGCCGCCAGGGCCTCCCGAAGGGCGAGGCAGCCTTTATTGGGCGATGGGTCCAGGATTTTTTCCCCTGAGGTGGAAAGCACATTTCTCATGGTTCTGGCAAAGGCTGAAAAGGGAAATAAATCCCGCTCCCCGGCCTCCCGCCTTTCCACGTCCACCCTTTCCGAAGTCTGCCGGAAAGGCACCTCCCTTTCCGCCACGGGATAGGAATCGCCTTCCTTGTAAATCACGTAGTAGCCGCTCCGTTCCCGAGGTTCCACATACCCCTCCTCCGTCAAAAGCTCATAAGCATGCTCTACCGTAATGACGCTGTACCCCGATTCATCAGCCAGCTGCCGTTTGGAAGGGAGTTTATCGCCTTCATGGTAAATACGGCGGGTAATCTTCTCCCGAAGGAGGGTATAAAGTTTCATGTAACCGGTCATGGATGGGCTCCTTTCTAGAAATCGCGCCTGCCGGGCGCGAAGGGTTCAGAGGGTTCAGAAGGTTCAAAGGGTTCAGAGGGTGGTGGTATCGCCAATCATTGTATGTCGCTTTTGTCCGCCGCATAGAGTATCATTCCGACTTGCAGCGTAGTACACCCCCGCGCCACTTCGTGGCCCTCTCCCCCTAAAGGGGGCGCAGGGACAGCCGACAGCGGAAAGCGGAAAGCGGTAAGCGGTAAGCGGTAAGCGGACAGCCGACAGCGGTCGCCCCTTCTGGTCATGCTTTTTTGAATAATTCTGGTGATTTTAATAAGATCAGTTTCATATTATAATTCATACCATAACAAAGCGCAAAGGAGATTTTATGATGATCCATGAAACTGCAGCAGACCCGCTGCCGGTGATGCACAGCCGCCATAATACGCGGTGGCTTACCATATGCGGCCTTTTCATGGCCATGAACGTGGCCCTTTCTTCCTTCGGCCTCCCGGTCCCCGGCGGCCATCTGTACCTGAACGATATCGTCATCGTCACGGCGGCCCTGGTTCTTGACCCGGCAGGGGCCTTCCTGGTAGGCGGCGTCGGCGCCTTTCTGGGGGATTTCTTCTTTTATCCTCTGCCCATGTTCGTATCCCTTGTGACCCACGGCCTCCAGGCCATGGCCATTTCCTATATTTCCCGCCACTGTTTCAAAAGCAGCCGTTTCCTTTCGGTGGCTGCTGCGGTACTTGTGGGCGCCATCATCATGGTGGTGGGCTATTCCCTGGGCCGGGCCTATGTGTACAGCACCCCTGCCTATGCCTGGATTAAGCTCCCCTTTGAAATCCTGCAGGCCCTTTTCGGCGTTATCTGCGGCCCCTTCCTGGTATGGCGGATCCATCTGGCTGAAAGGATTCAGAATCTGATCGACGGAAAGTATTGAAATAAAAAAGGGCTGTGAAGAAATGTTCACATTTCTTCACAGCCTTTTTTTAGTCGTGGGTTCAAAAGGTTCAGAGGAGGTGGTATCACCGCCCCATTGTGGCCTGCACCATATCGGAATGAGATTTCTCGACTCCTCTTCACCGCCTTCATGAAACATTTTTATCATGTCTCTGCTGTCCTCCGCTCGAAATGACAGTGCGCTGTCTCACATCTGATAATCTTATGGATTTCTAATGATTCTGTGCAGCTTTTGGATGTTTTACAAAATAGGAAACAGGATGCGGGCAAGATAAATGGTGCCTGTCATGGTAATGCAGGAGAGAAAAGTGCTCATCATAACCAGTTCCGTGGCGAAGTCTTCGCAGTTGTGGAATTCCACGGCGTAGAGCACCGAATTCACCGCCGCCGGAACGGAGGCCATGATGAGGATGGTCTGGCATACGGCCGGCGCGAAGGAGACACCCATGAATTTCCAAAAATAAATGAGCAGGAACGCCACCACCGGCGCCACCACCAGGCGGACGAAGCTGCCCAGCCAGGCATCCATGTCGCCGAAGGAGATTTTGCTCCGGTGAATCTGCATGCCCAGGGCAATCATGACGATGGCCACCAGGGCGGAAGCGCAGTTCTGGAAAATGGGCCAGAGGAAGGTGGATGTCATGTCAAAACCGGAATACTTGATGGTAAAGACCGCCACCAGCGTATAGATGACGGGCATATGGAACACCACGGACAGGGCGTCCCGGGGCGTGAGCTTTCCTTTGCCCGCCTGGTAGAGCCCCAATGTGTTGAGGCACATGTTCATCTGCACCAGCATCATGGTAGCCGCCGCGCTGGCCACGGCCAGGTAGGGAGTCTTTCCATCCACCACGTAGGGGGCGTTGGAAAAGACAAGGGCAATCAGGGCGATGCCGATATTTCCATTGTTGGAGAACATGGTGCCGTTCTTAAAGGCTTCGGTCTTGGAAACGGAGAATCCCCGAATCTTTCCCACCACCGTGCTGATGACCCCCAGAATCATCATGAGCGCAAAGGAGAGGAGAAACACGTGGAGCATGGACATATCGATTTTAGCCACATAAATGCTGTAGAAAATGAAGCAGGGCAGCACCACGTAAAAGGTGAGCTTGGTGAGAGATGCCACGTCCATGTGGTAGCGCCGGTCCATGAAGTAGCCGATGGCTACGAATATCAGAAGGGGCAGGATATTGTCGGAAATAATCTGTAAAAATGCCATGCTGCCTCCTTACAGGCCTATGGGAAAAAGAATGCGGGAAAGATAAATGGCGCCGGTCACGGTGAGGGCGCCGGCCACCGTGTTAAAGAGCACCGAACCTGTCACGAAATCAGGATGGTTCTTATACTCCACGCTGTAAATGATAAGAGCCATGGAGGACGGAATGGCGGCGTAAAGGAAAAATACCTGTTTTGCCACAGGACTCACAGGAAGTAAAGCGGAAAACAGAGCCATGATTCCCAGGGCAAGGAGTGGCGAAACAAGGAGCTTTAAAATGGCTGCTGCCGCCATGGCCCCATCGGGTTTCCGGAGATGGCTCCGGTGAAGTTCAAGACCTATGGTGACAGTGATGAGCACGATGAAGGCACCGTTGAAATGCTGCAGTACCGGCCACAGGAAGGTGTGTTCCAGCGGAATGCCTGCCATGCGCACCAGTACCGCCAGAAGGGCTGCATAGAGGGCCGGCATTTTCAAAAGATAGCGGAGGAAATCGGAAAAAGAGGCGCCGCCGCTTCGGATGAGAGCTGCTCCCAGCACATTCACCGCCATATTCATGACAATCATGAGCACCGCCATGGTGCCAAGGGCTTCCGCCACATAGGGATGGCTGCTTCCTTCCGCAAAGGGCGGATGGGTGTAAATGAGCATCACCAGGGCCGCACCGATGTGTCCGGAATTGGAGAAGGAAGAAACCGCCCGGAAGGCGCCTTCTCTATTTCCCAGATGAAGGAGCTTCCCCGCTCCCGCAGACAGGAGATACTGCAGCACCAGAAGGAGTATGGCCGCCAGCGCCGCCATCAGCTCCCCGCTGCCGCCGCTGTACTGGTAGAGGCTGAAAAAGATAAAGCAGGGCAGCACCACCATCACCGTAAGTCGGCTGTAGGTGGAAATATCGATTTTGAATTTACTGTCCAGAAACCATCCCGCCCCGATGAAAACAAAGAGGGGCAGGATATCATTCCACAGAATGGATAAAAGTATCATCATGGAAGCGGTATTTCTCCTTAAAAAAATAAAAGGGCAAATCATTTGTACACTTTAGTATACAACGATTTGCCCTGCAGGAAAAGAAATTTTCCTCCCTTCACGGTTTGAATTTATATCCCACACCCCAGATGGTAAGAATGTGCTTCGGATTGGAGGGGTCCTCCTCCACCGCCTCCCGGAGACGGTTGATATGCACCGGTACGGTGGACGTATTTCCAAGGGAATCCATGCCCCAGATTCTGGTATAGAGGGACTCCCTGCTGTACACCACATCGGCGTGAACCATGAGGAATTCCAGCAGCTGGAACTCCTTATTGGGCAGCACCTTTTCCTCCCCCTTTACGAAAATGCGGTGGGTATCAGGCTCCAGGGTAATGCCGCTGATGCTGATTTTCTTTTTGTCCCCACTCTTTCCTTTCAGCCTTTCATACTGGGCCAGCTGGGACTTCACCTTTGCCACCAGCACGCCGGGGGAGAAGGGCTTTTCGATGTAATCGTCGGCGCCAAAGCCAAGGCCCCTGATTTTATCGATATCGCTTCTTCTGGCGGTAACCATCATGATGGGAATATCCACCTTGTCCCGAAGCTTCCTTACAATCTGGAAGCCGTCCATACCGGGCAGCATGATGTCCAAAAGGATCAGGTCATAATCACCGGTCAAGGCTTCTGCCAATCCGGCGGTGCCGTTTTCCTCCACCGTCACCTCATAGCCTCCCACCTCCAGGTAATCCCTTTCAATGGATGCAATATCATCATCATCTTCCACTATCAGTATGCGTTTTGCCATTTGTATCCTCCAATGGTAATGTAATATCCACCTTCAGGCCATGGGGAGCCTGATTGCTGAATGTAAGGGTGCCCTTCATGAGGTGCACCGCCCTCTCCACGAAGGAAAGACCCAGGCCGCTTCCCTTATCTGTCCAGCTTCTTGCCTTATCGGTGCGGAAGAAGGCTTCCTGAAGGCGGCTGAGGGCTTCCTTCGGCACGCCGGGACCGTCATCGGACAGGGAGAGAAGGGCCTTCCCCTCCGCTTTGGACACACGGACGGTAATATGCACCCGGTCCTCCGTCTTATAGCGGATGCTGTTGGAAACCAGGTTCTCCACCACCCGTTCCAGAAGAAGAAGATTTCCTTCCACCTTCACCGGTTCCTTTGCATCTATGGTGAAATCGGCGCCGTTCTTTCCCCAGTTCAGTCGGTTTTCCTCCACGAACTGGTCCACCAGCAGGGAAAGATCCAGGGACTTTGTGGGGAGCGCCTTTTCACCGATATCCATTTTCGTCAGAAGCAGCAGCTGCTCCACCAGCCGCTCCAGCACATCCGCCTTCCTGCGGATAACCTGGAGATACCGCTCCTGCATGGCCGGCGTGGAAGCCACATGGTCCATGAGCCCCTCCACATAGGCCTTGATGGACGTAAGGGGCGTCCGGATGTCATGGGAAATGGAAGCAATGAGCTCCTTCCTTCTTTCCTCATCCTGCTCCTTTTCCTCCAGCGACTGCTTCAGCCGCCAGGCCATCACATTAAATGTATCTATGGCAGGCGTAAATTCATCATTCCTGTCATAATCCAGATGCACCGAAAGATTTCCCTGCCGCACCTCCTCCGCTCCCCGTTCCAGTTCCTTCAAGGGAGCCATGATGCGTCTGATAATAAAGCGGGACAGGAAATAACTGGTCATCAGGATAAATATAAAGAGAGCAATCAGGATAAAACGAGCCACCCCCCGCACCGCCTTTTCAATGGCGCCGTCATTTCTTTCCCGGGGATGGTGGGCCATGATATAAAGATGGTACGTTTCGTTCCGGATGGTTTCCTTTTCCGCGAACCGGTACCAGGGCTCATCGGTGACGCTGTAAATACCGTTCCCGTCCCTTCCGTCCAGCCGGTCCATCACCCCTTCATTCCGAAGGATTTTCACATCCTTCCTGCCCTTTGCCTCATTACCGTAGCTGTAAAGAGGGATTCCCTCCTTTTCCACCACCACATAGGTAGCCACGGGATCCGTGATTTCCATGACCCAGGCATACCGGGAGAGGGAATCATTATGGCGGAGACTGTGAAATACGGTGGTCCGGAGGATCTGAGTCATCACATTAAACTGGAATCCGCTCTCCGCTATCACATGGTTTCCACTGGCCGCATAGAGAAGAAGTCCCGCAAAGGCGAGAGCCAGCACGAAGAAGGTCATGAGAAAGGGAAGAATACACACCACGATATGGCTTAAAATCAAACTTTTGCGTATGGTCATAGTATCTCCTGGGTATCTCCTGGAATAGAAAAGGGACTATAGATTATAAAGAGTTCAGAGGGGAAAGGTTCTTAAGATTGACCGGCTTTTCGCCGGAGGGTTCTTAGGTTTGACGGGCCTTTGGCCCGAGGGTTGTGGTGGCGGCTGGCGCCGCAATTTATAGTCAGCGTTACGGGATTTACTTCCCGCCGGACCCGTCATTCTGAGCCGCAGGCGAAGAATCTCGGTACATGGCCTGAGTGACTCTTCTCCTGATAAATACCAATCGGCGGAAAGGCATCTGCGGTAAGCGGAAAGCGGTAAGCAGGCAGCCGTTTCACCAGCCCACCAGCCCACTAGTTCACTAGCTCACCAGCCCACTAGCTCACTAGCTCACTAGCTCACTAGCTCACCAGCCTTATCATACAAACCACAGTGGAAACCTGCAACCTGTATTTTTTCCAGTTTATTTTTTATTTAACCTTACATACAGATTCATTTACATCGGTCCTGTAAAGTACATGGTGAAGAAACAATATTTCATCCCATGACTTTGGAGGAAAAATGATGAAAACCATTCGCAGCCACCCCTATGTATCCCTTTTGATTTTTACGCTCATCCTGTACCTGGCAGGGAACCAGCTTCTGGCCGTTACGGATACGGCGGAGTCTAATTACGCATTAACCGCCAAGGAAATGGTCCTTTCCGGCGACTGGATTTCTCCCCAGATTTACGGGCGCTACTGGTACGATAAGCCCATTTTCTATTACTGGGAGCTGGCCCTTTCCTTTGCCCTATTCGGCTTCAATGAAATGGCCGCCCGCCTGCCCGCTGCCATTCTGGGCTCCGCCTCCGTGCTCTTTACCTACTGGTTTGCCCGCCGCACCTACGGAGAAAAGACAGGCTGGCTTTCCGCCATCGTCCTTGCCACTTCCTTAGAATACTGGATTCTTTCCAAAGCGGTGATTACGGACTCCACCCTTTTCCTTTTCATGAGCGCCGCCATTGCCTTCTTCTATCTGGGCTATTCGGAAAACAGGAAATACTATTTCCTGTGCTACATATTTGCCGCCCTGGCCACCCTCACCAAGGGCCCCATCGGTATCCTCCTGCCGGGCCTGGCCTGCCTGCTCTTCCTTCTTTACAAGAAGGACCTGAAGGAAATGACCCATGTGCATCTCTTTTCCGGTCTTGCTATCTTTACCGTTATTGCCGGCGCCTGGTACGGCACCATGTGCTATCTCCACGGAAATGATTTCCTCCTGAACTTCATCGGCGTGCACAATGTGCTCCGTGCCACGGTGTCCGAACATCCTTCCCACAACAAGTGGTATTTCTACATCATCATTTACTTCGTTGGCTTTGCTCCCTGGAGCTTCTTCATCCCCTACTCCCTGTACCGCCGCTGGAAGGAAAAGAAGCTGGACCTTCGGAGCGCCGATGATTCCACCCAGCTGCTTCTGATTTACGCCTTCGTGGTATTCGGTTTCTTCCAGCTGGTAGCCACCAAGTACACCACCTACACCTTCCCCGCCCTGTTCTCCATGTCCACCCTTACCGCCGTCCTTTACAAAGACCATGAATTCCGCATCCAGAAGGCCGCTCTTGCCTGCGGCGTAGTGTACACAGTGCTAGCTATCGCAGTGGCTCCTACCATCATGCTTTCCCATTCCGGCAAAGAAATAGGCGAAGCCCTGGCCCATCTGGACACCACCGGAAAGACCATCGCCTTCCTGGATGATTACCGCACCTCCGCCGTCTTCTACAGCGGAAAGACCATCTACCGCGCCGAGCCGGGAGACCAGATTGCTTCCATGGAACCGGGCACCCTGTCCTGGAATGCCAAGAACGTGATGCCCTTCATTGCAGAGGAAAAGCTGGTCAACGATCAGAGCGCCATCCTGATTACCAAGGACAACAGCCGCTCCCCCTTCCTGGTGACCTATAATGAAACAGAAGAAGCTGCCCGCATCAGCGTCCCCGGTCAATACACCCTGTGGATACGGTAATATTATCTATGCTTTTCCCTCATACAATCGTTTCTATATAGCAATTAACTCATAACCGCCTTTACTTTTTCGAAAATCTGCGATATACTGGAAAAGTCAGATTTATGGCGGTGTAGCCAAGCGCTAAGGCGTGGGCCCTGCAAGGCCCTTATCCCCGTGTTCAACTCCGGGCACCGCCTCCAGCAATAGAAAAGCTCCTGGATTCCAGGAGCTTTTTTTGATGTGTGCAGGGCCTGTGGGGCCGCCAAAGGCGGCCCGGGTTCAAAAGGTTCAGAGGGTGCAGAGGGTGGTGGTATCGCCGCTTCGCGGCGATGAGTATAAAGTCAGCGTTACGGGATAACCTTCCCGACCCCATCGTCATTCTAAGCCGAAGGCGAAGAATCTTGGTATGTGCTGGGAATGACACATTCTTTGATAAATACCAGTCGGCGTAAAGATAGTGCCCATCGGCGGCTTCCCTTTTCTGTGTCCGCGGCACGACGAGCTGGTTAATAAGACACAAAGACGCTGTGGAAAGCGGACAGCCTATAGCCGAAAGCCGGAAGCGGTTCCCTCAGTCCTTCGGCACGGGGCCGTACTTGTTCTTTTTCTTTTCTCCCGGGAAGAAGGCAAGGAGCACCACGGCAATCATGAAGATCACTGCCACCACCCTGGTGGCCATGAGTTCGCTTCCCAGGAACTGCCCGCCCAGCTGGTTGATGGCAAAGAGGATAAGGAAGAAGGCCCAGTAGTAGAGATGGGAGAGTCCGATATCGGAGAGGCGGCGCATGGCCAGGCTGATGAGGGATATGAAGCAGAGGGTCCCCAGTACCAGGAATGTAAAGATGTAAAGGTTCAGGTCTCCTTCAAAGAGCTCCGGTTTCAGGCAGGTGAAGGAAAAAAGCGCTGCCGCCGGTATGCCGGCGCCCAGCATTTTGGGGATATAAGACCGGCGGCTCATGCGGCCTACGGGGTTAAAGTAGGTTTTGAAGATTTTATGGCCCACTCCTTTGGCCTCTTCCGCTGCCGCCTCTTCGATGGCTTCGTTGTCGGAAAGCACTTTGGCTTCCTCGCTGTCCATGAGGGCGATGGTGACCACCTTTTCTCCTTTGTCCGGCTTGGTCACGAAGATGGAGGTGACGGTGTCGGAGAAGATGGTCAAGCCCTGGGCGTCCTCTCCTTCCCCCTCGGATTCGGAAATCTTCTTGATGAAGTCCTGTCTTTTATCCGCAGGGAGTTCCATGTAAATGGCGGCGGTTTTCTTATTCCGGATGCACACGCCGATGATGGATACTTCCATACCGTAAAATGGGAATTTTTCCTGCCCTTCGGAGAGGGAGTAGAATTCAATATGTTTGTCTTCGTCCACCTTTTCCCTGGTGGCGGTGTATTCCTTGGAAAGGCTTCTAAGGCTGTCGCCCAGGCGGATTTTACCGGCTCTTCTGGGTTTCCTGTGCTTTCCGCCGCCGGCGGCTTTTCCTGCGTTTTCTGTAATATCGGGGATGTCAAAATCCATATTCATTGCTTTTCGCTCCTTTTCACGGGCCCTGCCCGTCAAACTGTCTTTTTTATTGTAACATGAGTGACGGGGAGATGAAAGGCGGGTATCCTAGGGAAGCACTGATTGATTCGCAGAATCGAATTTCATATGTATTTTTATCCAATGCTGCATCATCAGTCTCCTTAAATAGCTCGCTATTCGCGTCGACTGATTCCTTGCATTGAATGAAAATACAAGAATGAAATCCGATAACGATTTAATCAGCGCTTCCCTGACATAAAAAAAGAACCGATGAATTTCACCGGTTCTTTTCTTTCAGACAGGAAATCAGTCTACCAGGGCGATGATGACTTCAGGAGCATTATCGCCGAGACGGCCGTCCAGTTTCACAATGCGGGTATAGCCGCCGTTGCGGTCTGTGTATTTCTTTGCAATTTCGTCAAACAGTTTCTTTGTAACAGCCTTGTCCATGATGAAACCTTCAGCCTGGCGGCGGGCATGGAGATCGCCTCTCTTAGCGAGGGAGATCATCTTGTCAGCTACATGGCGGAGTTCCTTGGCCTTGGATTCAGTGGTCTTAATCTGGCCATGCTGGAAAAGGGCGGTTACGAGACTGCGCAGCAGGGCCTTGCGGGCACCGCTGACTCTTCTCAATCTACTACGTGCCATTTCTTTCCTCCTATAACTATATCAATCCTTGGAATCTTTGAGATGAAGTCCGTAATCCCGGAAATTAGCCAGTTTTTCTTTGATTTCATCTACCGATTTTTTACCAAGGTTGCGTACACGGGTCAATTCATCTTCTGTTTTGTCTGTGAGTTCGCCGATGGTGTTGATTTCGGCTCTCTTCAGGCAGTTAAATGCGCGGACAGAAAGTTCCAGTTCGTCAATGGGGAGGGCGCGTACTGCGTCTTCGTTGGCTTTATCCTGGGCAGGAGCGGGACTTTCTTCTACTTCTTCCCCTTCTGTCGGTTCGCTGCCTGGCTGGCTGATACCGATTTTGCAGAAGTTTTCAAAGCAGCTGATGAGGATATTGGCAGCTGTTGCCACTGCGTCGTCCGCATTGACAGAGCCGTCGGTATCCAGTTCGAGGGTCAGCTTGTCGTAGTCCATTTCATTGCCTACGCGGGTATCGCTGACTTCGTAATTGCATTTAACAACAGGAGAATAAATGGAGTCGATGGGGATAACGCCGATTACGTCATCATCCCTTTTGTTCTTTGTAAAAGGTACATAGCCATGTCCACGGTTAATGGTCATTTCCATACCCAGGTGGGCATCGGAATCCAATGTGCAGATGGCCAGATCTTTGTTGAGAACATCTATTTCTGCCGGTAAAACCATGTCACCGGCATGGAAAATACCCTCTTTAGTGATATCGATCCGAACGCTGATGGGGAAGGTCGCTTCGTCGTGGGCGATGAAACGGATCTTCTTCAGGTTCAGGATTATATCTGTTACATCTTCTCTGACGCCGTTGATAGTTGAAAATTCATGAAGCACGCCGTCGATTTTGATAGACGTAATAGCCACACCGTCTAAAGATGAAAGCAACACGCGTCGTAAACTGTTTCCCAGGGTGATGCCATAGCCTCTTTCGAGTGGTTCGCATTCGAACTTGCCGTGACGTTTGTCATCGCTGAGTTCCACAGTCTTTATTGTGAAGCTAGTATTTTCGATCATCCGAAAGTCCTCCTTCTGCGCCTTGCGGCGCCAAAATGAAACAGAAAGGATATACCTTAATTATACTCTTCTGCGTTTCGGAGGACGGCAGCCGTTATGAGGAATCGGGGTGACGTCCTTAATGCTGCTGACTTCGATGCCTGCTGCCTGCAGTGCACGGATAGCTGCTTCACGGCCTGCGCCAGGTCCTTTGACGAATACGTCTGCGGAACGCATGCCCTGGTCAATAGCAACTTTAGCAGCCTGTTCTGCTGCCATCTGTGCTGCGAATGGTGTGCTCTTGCGGGAGCCTTTGAATCCGAGTCCGCCGGCGGATGCCCATGCAATGGTGTTGCCGTTGGAGTCAGTAATCGTTACAATCGTGTTGTTGAAAGTAGAACGAATATGAGCTGCACCGGATTCTACATGTTTTCTTTCTTTTCTTTTTGCCTTACTTTTTACCGTAGCCATTATATCCCTCCTTCAACATTACTTCTTGGTTGCAGTCTTCTTACCTGCAATGGTCTTCTTCGGACCTTTACGTGTACGGGCGTTGGTCTTCGTTCTCTGACCGCGTACCGGCAGGCCTTCACGATGACGTCTGCCTCTGTAGGAACCGATTTCTACCAGACGCTTAATGTTGAGGGATTCTTCTCTACGGAGATCACCTTCGACTTTGTAGTCAGCAAGAGCGTTGCGGATTTTTGCAACGTCATCTTCTGTCAGATCTCTCACTCGGATATCAGGATTGATTCCTGCTTTGCTTAAGATTCCTTTGGAAAGAGTGGGGCCAATTCCATAAATATAAGTTAAGCCGATCTCAACGCGCTTATCTCTTGGTAAGTCTACACCAGCTATACGTGCCATCTACTCTTTAACCTCCTTTTAATTAACCTTGTCTCTGCTTATGTTTCGGATTTTCACAAATGACCATTACACGGCCTTTGCGTTTGATGATCTTGCACTTGTCGCACATCTTTTTAACGGACGGTCTGACCTTCATCTTGGTTCCTCCTTACTTACTTGTAACGATAGGTAATCCTGCCGTGCTCTAAATCGTAGGGCGTCAATTCTACTGTTACCTTATCCCCGGGCAGTATACGGATGAAATTCATCCTCATTTTGCCGGAAATAGTAGCCAGCACAATATGGCCGCCGTTTTCCAGTTTGACACGGAACATGGCGTTTGGAAGTTTTTCTACTACTTTGCCTTCCACTTCAATAACGTCTGCCTTGCTCATGAGAGCCTCCTTTGGCTTACATATACTGTCCGCTGGTAACGATATCAGTCGCGCAGCGTCAGAATTTTAGGACCATCTTTTGTAATGGCAATGGTGTGTTCGACGTGGGCAGACGGTTTTCCGTCAGCTGTCACTACACCCCAGCCATCGCGAAGAGAAATGATATCAGCACTTCCCATGGTAATCATCGGTTCGATGCAGATAACCATGCCTTCTTCCAGACGCGGCCCATGACCTGGCGTTCCGTAATTCGGAATTTCCGGATCTTCGTGCATGTCTGTTCCGATACCATGGCCCACATATTCCCGAAGAACGCCGTAGCCGTATGGTTTCACATAGCTTTCCACGGCATGGCCGATGTCGCCTACGGTGTTGCCCACCACTGCTTGCTTGATGCCGGCAAAGAGTGCGCCTTCCGTAGCCTTTATCAGCTGCATATTCTTCTTGTTTGTATGGCCTACCGGAACGGTGATACAGGAGTCACCCATGTAACCATTTAATTCTACCACAAGATCGATAGAAATGATATCACCTTTTTTTAAAATTTTTCTTGCTGAAGGAATTCCGTGGACTACAGTGTCATTGACCGATGCGCAGATGGATCCGGGATAACCTTCGTATCCTTTTTCTGCAGGTGTGCCGCCCCGATCTCTGATGAATTTTTCAGCCAGGTGGTCAAGATCAAGAGTGCTCATGCCCGGCTTCACTGCTTTTTCCAGCATAGAGAGCGTTTCCGCAGTCAGACGGCTGGCTGCGGCAATCTTCTCTATTTCTTCCGGTGTATGGATGATAATCATTTAGAAGCCTTCTTTAAAGCATCCTGGATATCAGCATATACCTTGTCCATGGACTGGTCTCCGTCGATTTCATAGTACCGGCCGCTGACCTTGTAGTAGTCGATGAGCGGCTTGGTGGATGTTTCATACACATCCAGGCGCTGGGAGATGGTCTTTTCATTATCATCAGCCCGCTGGTACAGTTCACCGCCGCAGTTGTCGCAGATACCTGCCTGCTTCGGGGGACGGAATTCTTTGTGGAAGGAAGCTCCACACTTTTTGCAAACCAGTCTTCCGCTTACTCTCTTGATGATGTCATCGCGGTTGGCTTTGATGCCGATGACAGCAGTAAGCTGGATTCCCAGTTCATGAAGGATGGCATCCAGGGCAGAGGCCTGGGCGGTGGTGCGGGGGAATCCGTCAAGGATCCATCCCTTTTTGCAGTCGTCCTGGGCCAGTCTTTCCTTTACGATGCCCACAGTTACACTATCCGGAACAAGGGCTCCCTTGTCCATATAGCTTTTAGCTTCCTTGCCGAGAGCAGTTCCCGATTTCACAGCGGCACGGAACATGTCGCCTGTTGCAATCTGGGGGATGCCGTAATCACGAATGAGCTTTTCTGCCTGGGTGCCTTTGCCGGCGCCGGGAGGTCCCATTAATAAGATATACATATCCTGCTCCTTATCTTACAAAAGCCTTATTTAATAAAGCCCTGATAGTTTCTTGTAACCATATAAGACTGTGCCTGTCTCATGGTGTCCAGTGCAACACCGACGATAATGAGGAGGGAAGTACCACCGAAGTACACGCCCTGGATGCCGGTAATGTTTCCGATGAAGTTCGGAAGGATTGCAATGAATGCCAGGAAAACGGCGCCGGTCAGAGTGATTCTGGACAAAACTTTATCTACATACATCATGGTGGGCTGTCCCGGGCGGATGCCTGGAATGAAGCCGCCGTATTTCTTCATATTATCTGCCAGGTCCTTAATGTTCACGGAGATGGCGGTATAGAAATAGGTGAAGATAAAAATGAGGAAACCGTAGCAGATGGTGTTTGGCCAGGTGCCCCATCCGAAGAAGCTGCCCACAGCCTGTACCCAGCTCACATGGATGAACTGCGCCAGGGTAATGGGGAGCATAAGAATGGAGGAAGCAAAGATGATGGGGATAACGCCGGCCTGGTTTACCTTGAGAGGCAGGTAGGTGGAGTGACCGCCATACATTCTGCGTCCAATCACACGCTTTGCGTACTGGATAGGAATCCTTCTCTGTCCTTCGTTCACTTCGATAACCATGAGAATCATGGCCAGCGCAATGACCAGGAACAGGAGAAGCTGGAAGGGGGAAATGGTGCCGACCTTGAGGTAATCCACCACGGTGGAAATAGCCTGCGGGAAGCGGGCTACGATGCCGCAGAAGATGATAAGGGAAATACCGTTGCCGATACCATGTTCCGTAATCTTATCGCCGATCCACATGAGGAGGCAGGTGCCTGCGGTGAGGACAACGATAACAAAAAAGAAATACAGCCAGCTGTTATCAACAAGGGCATTGTTGATACGCAGAGCATAGGTCATACCGAATGCCTGCACAGCTGCCAGGAAAATGGTGAAATATCTTGTGACTTTCTGGATTTTCTTGTATCCTTCGGCGCCGTCTTTTCTCCATTCTTCCAGGGTGGGGATGACAGCGGTCAGGAGCTGCATAATAATGGATGAGTTGATGTACGGGGTGATACTCATGGCAAATATGGAGAATTTGCTGAGTGCCCCGCCGGCGAAGAGGTCGAGGAAACCGAAAAGGTTGCCTGAAGTGAAGAGGCTCTCAATCACCGATGAATCAACCCCCGGCACGGGGATATGGACCCCGAGACGGAAGATGACAAACATCAGGAAAGTGAAAAGAATGCGATCTTTGAGTTCTTTATTTGCAAAAAAGTTTGCTAAAGTAGATCCCATATCAGATCACCTCTACTTTTCCACCTGCTGCTTCGATTTTCTGCTGAGCGGTCTTGGTGAATCCCTGTGCTCTTACGGTCAGAGCCTTGGACAGTTCACCGTTTCCCAGTACACGTACACCATCGAGAACGTTCTTCAGAATACCTGCTTCAACGAGGGCAGCGGGATCAACGACAGCGTTGGCATCGAAACGATTCAGCTGTTCCACATTGATTTCAGCATATTCCTTAGCTAATACATTTTTAAAACCGCGCTTTGGAAGACGACGGTACAGAGGCATCTGGCCGCCTTCAAATCCAGGACGGACACCGCCGCCGGTTCTGGCGTTCTGGCCTTTCGCACCGCGGGTAGCCTGTTTGCCCATCCCGCTGCCGAGGCCTCTGCCTACGCGACGACGTACTCTTGTGGAGCCTTCAGCCGGTTTCAGTTCATGCAGTTTCATCAGTGCACCTCCTTCTTATTATTCTGCTTCTTTGCATTCAACCAGATGCTGGACATGATGAATCATACCTTTAATCTGGGGGGTAAGTTCTTTTTCTACAGAGGAATTGGTCTTATGAAGGCCAAGAGCCTTGATAGTAGCGATATGTTCCGGTCTGGAGCCAATCACGCTTTTCTTCAGTGTAATAATAACTTTCATGAGGGGCCCCCTTAGTTGTAAATTTCGTCCAGGCTCTTTCCGCGGAGTGCTGCAACAGTTTCTGCATTTTCAAGCTTGGAGAGACCGTCCATGGTAGCTCTAACCATGTTGATGGGGTTGGAGGAACCGAGGGACTTGGTCAGAATGTTACGGATGCCTGCCAGAGCCAGTACGGCACGAACCGGGCCGCCGGCTTTAATACCGGTACCTTCGGCAGCAGGTTTCATAATAACCTTGCCGGCGCCGTAGATGCCCAGCATAGGATGGGGAATGGTTCCGTTCTTCAGAGCCACGGTAATCATGTTTTTCTTAGCGTCTTCAACGCCTTTGCGGATAGCTTCAGGAACTTCGGCTGCCTTGCCCAGGCCTGCGCCTACCTTGCCTTTGCCATCACCGACTACTACGACTGCAGCAAAGGAAAAACGACGGCCGCCTTTTACGACTTTAGCAACGCGGTTGATGAAAACGACGTTTTCCTGTAAGTCGGATTCCTGTTTTTCAAATCTTGGCATGTGCTTTCTCCTTTACCTTAAAATTTCAAGCCGGCTTCGCGGGCACCTTCAGCCAGAGCCTGCACTCTGCCGTGATAGATATAGCCGCCGCGATCAAATACTACGGTTTCAATGCCCTTTTCCAGAGCTCTCTTAGCAACGAGGGCACCTACAGCCTTAGCAGCTTCTGCATTGCCGCCGTAGGGGAACTGTGCCTTGATTTCTTTATCTAAGGTATTAGCCGATACCAGGGTTACGCCAGCTTCATCATCAATGACCTGTGCGTAAATGTTAGCCAGGGATCTGAACACATTGAGACGCGGGCAGGCAGCAGTACCGGAGATTTTCTTACGAAGACGCAGATGACGGCGGATGACCGCATTTCTGCTTGCATTTTTACGCATATTTTTCTACCTCCTGTCTTACTTTGTTGCGCCGGTCTTACCAGCCTTACGGCGTACGTATTCACCGGAATAACGGATACCCTTGCCTTTGTAAGGTTCCGGTTCTCTCCAGGCGCGGATTTCAGCTGCTACCTGGCCAACCATTTCCTTATCAGCGCCGGATACCAGGATCACAACGGAAGACGGGGTTGTAATTGTAATGCCTTCCGGCGGAGTGATGATAACCGGATGGGAGAAACCGAGGGCCAGCTTCAGGTTCTTACCCTGCATCTGTGCATTGTAGCCAACGCCCTGGATTTCCAGTTTCTTTTCGAAGCCCTGTGTTACGCCAACAACCATGTTGTTGATCAGGGTACGGGTCAGTCCGTGCAGGGAACGGTTTTTGATTTCATCATTGGGACGGGAAACAAGGATTTCATTGTTTTCCATCTTAATGTCCATTTCTTCATTCAGTGTACGGGACAGTGTTCCTTTCGGGCCCTTAACTGTCACTGTATGGCCGTCAATCTTGACTTCCACACCAGCCGGGACCGCAATAGGTTTCTTGCCAATTCTTGACATTCTATACCTCCAACGGATTACCAGACAAACGCAAGAACTTCACCGCCAAGGCCTTCTCTACGAGCTGCCTTGTCAGTCATGATGCCCTTGGATGTGGAAATAACTGCAATACCGAGACCGCCGAGAACCTTCGGCAGTTCTTCTTTGCCTGCATATACTCTCAGGCCCGGTTTGGAAATTCTCTTCAGACCTTTGATGACCTTTTCACGGTTAGCGCCGTATTTCAGGGAAACACGGAGAACCTGGTGGCCTTCCACTTCGATCTGTTCTACGTTTTTGATAAAGCCTTCATCTTTTAAAATCGTAAGCACAGCTGCCTTAATTTTAGAAGCAGGCATATCTACCTTATCATGATATGCATCGTTCGCATTACGAATACGGGTAAGCATATCCGCAATTGGATCGGTTGTTACCATTATTTAATCCTCCTCCCGAATTACCAGCTGGCTTTTCTAATACCCGGAATTTCGCCGTTGTAAGCCAGGTCACGGAACTGGTTACGGCAAATTCCGAATTTACGCATATAGCCGTGGGGACGGCCTGTCAGTTTGCAACGGTTATGCAGACGTGTGGGGGAAGCGTTGCGGGGCAGTTTGGAAAGGGCTTCCCAATCGCCTGCTTCCTTCAGAGCCTGACGTTTGGCTGCATATTTCTGAACGGCGAGTTCTCTTTTCTTCTCGCGTTCCAACATAGACTTCTTTGCCATATTGTCCTCCGATTATTTCTTGAACGGCATGCCGAACTGGCGCAGGAGCTCGCGGGCTTCTTCATCAGTCTTAGCCGTAGTTACAACAATGATATCCATGCCACGGATTCTGTCGATCTTTTCATAATCAACTTCCGGGAAAATCAGCTGTTCCTTTACGCCGAATGCATAGTTTCCACGGCCGTCGAAGCTCTGGTCGCTGATACCACGGAAATCGCGGACGCGGGGAAGAGCGATGTTGATGAGACGATCGAGGAATTCGTACATTCTGTCACCACGAAGGGTAACTTTGCAGCCCAGGGGCATTCCTTCACGGATGTGCCATGCAGCCAGGGATTTATGAGCCTTGCAGATCATCGGCTGCTGGCCGGTAATAGCTGCAAGATCGGATGCTGCTGCATCAACTGCCTTAGAGTTTTCAGTAGCTTCGCCTACACCGATGTTGATGACAATCTTTTCCAGCTTCGGGATTTCCATGTCATTCTTGTAGCCGAACTTTTCGCGCATGCTGTTCTTAATCTGCGCTTTGTACAAATCGTTTAATCTGGACACTTGTTATCCTCCTTCCCGCTTAAGCCTTGTCAATAATAGCGCCGCTCTTAACGGCTGCCCTTACATAAGAGCCGTCCTTCTGCTGGACTTTCTTTACGCGGGTCGGTTTCTTGGATTCCGGATCCAGGATCATGACCTTGGAGGCATAAATCGGAGCTTCCTTCTCGATAATGCCGCCCTTGGGATTAGCCTGGGTCGGTTTTGTGTGTTTCTTAACCATGTTGACGCCTTCAACGACTACACGGCCTTCCTTCGGCATAGCAGCTTTGATTTTGCCCTGCTTGCCTTTATCCTTGCCGGAAATAACGACAACTGTGTCTCCGGTCTTTACATGCAGTTTCTGACTCATCATTTGCCTCCCTATTAGAGCACTTCCGGAGCCAGGGAAATAATCTTCATGAAATCTCTTTCACGGAGTTCTCTTGCTACCGGTCCAAAAATACGTGTTCCTACCGGGCTCTTGTCGTCTTTAATAATAACAACTGCGTTTTCATCAAAGCGGATGTGGGATCCGTCGCTGCGGCTTACGCCGTTTACGCTGCGGACTACAACAGCCTTGACTACCTGGCCCTTCTTAACAACGCCGCCGGGGGTTGCATCTTTGACCGTGCAAACCACAATATCACCGATATTGCCGCTCTTACGGAAGGAACCACCCAGAACTTTAATAACCAGGACGTTCTTAGCACCGGTATTATCCGCAACGTTGAGTCTGCTTTCCTGCTGAATCATCGTGCCTATCCTCCTATAATTATCTTTCTATATCAGTTCTGACGGGCAACGATTTTCTCAACTCTCCAACGCTTGTCGCGAGACAGCGGGCGAGTTTCGACGATGCGTACCGTGTCACCGACACGGCATTCGTTGTTTTCGTCATGCGCTTTGAACTTGGTTGTGGTATTAATAGATTTTTTGTACAGCTTGTGGGGAACTTTACGTTCTACAGCAACAACGACGGTTTTGTCCATCTTATCGCTGACAACAATTCCCTGGCGCACCTTGCGCAACTTTCTTTCTTCTGCCACGTTGAGATCCTCCTTTGGATTAACCGTCATGCCTTCTTGGCAGCCTTCAATTCTTCTTCACGCTGAACAGTTTTGATTCTTGCGATGGTCTTCTTTACTTCGCGAATACGCATCGGATTTTCAAGCTGTCCTGTAGCGAGCTGAAAACGGAGGTTAAACAGTTCTTCCTTTAAGCCGGCAACCTTTTCATCTAATTCGGCAGTGCTCAGGTTACGAATTTCATTGACCTTCATTTTATTCACCTGCCACTTCTTGTCCTTTAACTACAAACTTTGTCTTGATCGGCAGCTTGTGACCTGCAAGGCGCATAGCTTCCTTTGCAGCTTCCACGGGGATGCCGCCCATTTCGAACATAACACGGCCGGGTCTCACAACTGCTACCCAGTATTCTACAGCACCTTTACCGGAGCCCTGACGGGTGCCGATCGGTTTAGCGGAAACCGGTTTGTCCGGGAAAATCTTAATCCAGACCTTGCCGCCGCGCTTGGTATAACGGGTCATAGCAATACGGGCTGCTTCGATCTGACGGCTGGTGATCCAGGAAGGTTCCAGGGCAACCAGGCCATATTCACCGTAGGTTACGGTGTTTCCACGATGTTCCTTGCCTTTCATACGGCCGCGGAACTGTTTACGATATTTTGTACGCTTTGGAATTAACATCAGGAATCACTCCTTTCAGAGTTTTTCGGTCTGCGTTCTCTGCGATCACCGCGGCGGCCGCCTCTTCTGTTGCCTTCGTGACGGTTGCCTCTGTCCTTGTTTGTGCGGGTGTTTTCGTTTTCATCCACAACCTGGCCGGGAGCGAGTTCGCCTTTATAAATCCAGACTTTGACGCCGATAGCACCATAGGTGGTGTGGGCTGCGGTTACACCGTAGTCGATGTTGGCGCGGAGAGTCTGAAGAGGAATGGAACCTTCACGGTAGCTTTCGCTGCGGGCGATTTCTGCACCGCCGAGACGACCGGAAACGGTTACCTTAATACCTTTAGCGCCTGCGCGCATGGTTCTGCCTACAGCCTGTTTAACAGCACGGCGGAAGCCGATACGTCTTTCCAGCTGGGAAGCAATGTTTTCAGCAACCAGGATAGCGCTCATGTCGGTGGATTTGATTTCAAGGATATCAATGTCCACTTCCTTATCAGTTACAGCAGCCAGGGCTTTCTTGATGTCCTCAATGCCTGTGCCGCCGCGGCCGATAACCATGCCCGGTTTAGCAGTATAAATGGCAAGCTTTACTCTGTTGCCTACACGTTTAATGCCAATCTTGGAAATGCCTGCGACAAACAGGTGCTTCTTTAAAAACTGGCGGATTTTGGCATCTTCCACAAGCAGTGCAGCATAATCTTTTTCTGCAAACCATTTGGAATCCCAGTCATCGATCACGCCTACACGCATTCCATGCGGATTAACTTTCTGACCCAAAACGTTTCCCTCCTTCGATTACTCTTTTTCAGAAACTTTTACCGTCAGTGTGCTGGTACGTTTCATAATCCCGAAAGCCTGTCCACGGGAACGTGGATGTACACGCTTCATGATCGGGCCTGCATCTACATAAATTGTGGAGATGTAGAGATTGTCAATGTTCATGTTGTTGTTGTTTTCTGCATTTGCCATGGCGCTCCGGAGGGTCTTTTCAACCACGATGGAAGCTGCCTTGTGGGTATTGCGCAGAATGGAGATAGCTTCTCCCGCTTTCTTGCCGCGGACAAGGTTAGCTACGATGCGGACCTTGCGGGGAGAAATGCGGACATTTCTTGAAATTGCCTGAACTTCCATTTTATTCCTCCCTGTTATTTACCTGCAGCGGCCTTATCACTCTTGTTGTGGCCCTTGAAAGTACGGGTCGGAGCGAATTCGCCAAGCTTATGGCCAACCATATCTTCAGTGATGTAAACCGGTACATGCTTTCTTCCGTCGTGAATCGCAATGGTGTGACCTACGAAACTCGGAAGGATGGTAGAAGCACGGGACCAGGTTTTTACAATTTTCTTATCGTTAGCTGCGTTCAGTGCGTCAATCTTCTTTACCAGAGAGAAAGCGACGAACGGGCCTTTTTTTACGGATCTGGACACTTTTACTCCTCCTTATCTTACTTGCGTCTCTTAACAATCAGCTTGGTAGACGCTTTTCTGTTGTCGCGGGTCTTCACGCCGTAAGCAGGCTTGCCCCACGGGGTAACAGGACGCTTACGTCCGACAGGAGCTTTACCTTCGCCGCCGCCATGCGGATGGTCATTCGGGTTCATTACAACGCCGCGGGTGGTCGGACGAACGCCGAGCCAGCGGTTTCTTCCTGCTTTGCCCAGGGTAATGTTTTCATGGTCATCATTGCCCACGATACCGATGGTAGCGCGGCAGCGGATATGTACCTTGCGCAGTTCGCCGGAAGGCAGACGGAGCAGTGCATAATCCCCTTCTTTAGCCATGAGCTGAGCGCTTGCGCCGGCAGAACGAACCATCTGGCCGCCCTTGCCGATCTTCAGTTCCACGTTATGAACGATGGTACCAAGAGGAATATTGGTGAAAGGCAGGCAGTTGCCTACTTTAATATCGGATTCCGGACCGCTGGTAACAACGTCGCCAACCTTGAGTCCCTTAGGAGCCAGGATGTAACGTTTTTCGCCGTCTGCATACTGGAGCAGAGCGATGCGGCAGGTACGGTTAGGATCGTATTCGATGGTAGCTACCTTAGCCGGAATGCTATCCTTGTTTCTCTTGAAATCGATGATTCTGTACTGACGTTTATGACCGCCGCCCTGATGGCGAACTGTCATTTTGCCGGAGCCATTGCGACCGCCATGATTATGAACAGGAGCCAGAAGGGATTTTTCCGGTTTAGCTGTTGTGATTTCATCAAAAGTGGAAACGGTCATCTGACGGCGTCCGGGAGTGTACGGTTTAAAAGATTTATAAGCCATTGATTTACTCCTCCTTACGCTTCGAAGAGCTCAATTGTTTCGCCCGGTTTAAGGGTAACAACTGCTTTCTTCCAATCACTGCGACGACCCTGGGTGCGGCCCAGACGTTTCATCTTGCCTTCATAACGCATGGTGTTCACAGCCTGAACTTTGACTTTGAAAATCTGTTCCACAGCCTGGCGGATTTCAACCTTCGTTGCAGCAAGGGGCACGCGGAAGGTGTACTTTCTTTCTTCCATGAGAGCCGTGGTCTTTTCGGTGATAATCGGTTTAATGAGGATGTCACGTGCTTCCATTATGCGAGTACCTCCTCAATCTTCTTGACAGCTTCCTGAGTGAGGAACAGCTTGTCATAATTTACAATATCATAGATGTTGATTCCGCTGGGTACATAAGCCTTTACGCCGGGAATGTTTCTTGCGGAAAGAACAGTGTTTTCTGCTGCGTCGCCGCCGTCAACGATGAGGGCCTTGCCTGCGTTGAATGCGGAAAGCATCTTAACAACTTCCTTAGTCTTCGGTGCGTCGAAATGGATGGTATCGATAACTACCAGTTCGTTAGCACGGAGCTTTTCGGAAAGAGCAGATTTAACAGCCAGCTGGCGAGCCTTTTTCGGCATAGCCTTTGCATGGCTTCTGGGGGTCGGTCCGAATACGGTGCCGCCGCCAACCCACAGTGGGGAGCGGATGGATCCGACTCTGGCACGGCCTGTGCCCTTCTGCTTCCAGGGCTTCTTGCCGCCGCCGCGGACAAGGCCTCTGGTCTTTGTGGCGTGGGTGCCGAGGCGTTCATTAGCCATCTGGCGAACCACTGCCTGGTGAATAACAGCTTCGTTGTAGTCTACGCCAAAGACGCTGTCATTCAGCTCTATTTCACCGGTTTCCTGGCCGGCTACATTATACAGCTTTACTTTCGGCATTGAGATGTTCCTCCCTTAATCAGAACAATTTTCTGTTGTTCCAGACAATATTATTTTACAGGCTTTACAGTTTCCTGTACCATGACGAGGCTTCCCTTAGCGCCGGGGATCCCGCCTTTGACAAGCATAAGATTACGGGCAGTATCAACTCTTACTACCTGAAGATGCTGAACAGTGACTCTTTCGCCGCCCAGCTGTCCCGGCATCTTCTTGCCTTTGAATACCTTTCCGCCGCCGCCGGACATACGAGCACCGAGGGATGCTGTCTGGCGATGGTTCTTGGAACCGTGGCTTTCAGGGCCGCGCTGGTGATTCCAACGTTTAATGGTGCCGGCGAAACCTTTACCGCGGCTGGTGCCGATTACGTCTACAATTTCGCCTTCTGCGAAGATATCAGCAGCCAGAGTTTGGCCTACTGTGTAAGACGGCTTTTCAGCGAGTCTGTATTCACGCAGATATTTAACCGGATCAATACCAGCCTTTTCAAACTGACCTTTTACAGGTTTTGTCAAATGTTTTTCTTTGACAGCGCCATAACCGAGCTGAACAGCATTGTAACCATCGCTTTCAACGGTTTTAACAGCTGCTACAACGTTTGGCAGAACTTCAATAACACTTACCGGAACCAGGTCGCCGTTTTCAGCGAACACCTGGGACATTCCTAATTTTGTTCCCAAAATAGCCTTAGACATCTTTGCACCTCCTTACAGTTTAATATCAATGCTGACACCGGCTGGGAGTTCCAGTCTCATCAGCGCATCCGCGGTCTTCTTGGACGGATCGAGGATGTCAATAAGTCTCTTGTGGATACGCATTTCAAACTGTTCACGGCTGTCCTTGTTGACATGCGGAGAACGGAGAATGGTATACACGTTCCGTTCCGTGGGGAGCGGAATCGGACCGGAGACACGGGAACCTGTTCTCTTAGCAGTTTCCGCGATCTTCGCTGCGCTCTGATCAACAGCTTTGTGATCATAGCCTTTCAGCCGAATTCTGATTTTTTCCTGTTTCGACATTACATAAACCTCCTACGTTCATTTCCTGAATGAACTGCTCCGTGGAAATTCCCCTGCAGTGCAGGCCACCTTCCACTTCATAGTTTTGACTGACTCATCTGCCCCTTCGCCCTCGTACGAAAGGCCGCAAACGTTCAGCCTTTAAATCATACTATTTTCCATGGTCGAATGCAAGTGTTTCATCAAAATTTAATAATTTTATTGAGAAATCTCCTATGCTCGATAAATACTAATCGCATCGCTATTAGGCATGCCTTATTTTTACATAAACACGCCTCCTGGTGTGTACCTTCTTACATGAAATTTTGATAAAATTTTCATATCACACCGTTCCAATAGCAAAAAACGCCTGCCACAGGACGCAGCAGGCGCTCTTTTATTATACATATATATGCCGACTATCAGCTTACCGCTGCCCGCTGCCCGCTGTCCGCTATCGGCTGTCCGACATCCATGCTTTGCCTTCAGTCAATAGTGCGCAGCAGACGGCGGTCTGCTAACTGCTATCCGCTAACCGCTTTCCACCGGGCATCGTCATTCTGGGCGAAGCGAAGAATCTCGGTGCGTGCCGTTAGTGTCTCAAAGGCCCGTAAATACCGGTCGGCGGCAAGCCGATAGCCGATAGCCGATAGCCGATAGCGGTAAGCCGACAGACGACAACCGACAGCCGGCAGCCAATTGCTCCGCTATCCGCTTACCGCCTTCCGCCGGACATCGTCATTCTGAGCGAAGCGAAGAATCTCGGTGCGTGCCGTTAGTCTCTCAAAGGCCGGTAAATACCGGTCGGCGGACAGAGGAAAGAAGATAGAAGATAGAAGATAGATGATAGATGATAGATAGCAGACGATAGCGGATAGCCGATAGCTGACAGCCGATAGCCGATAGCTCCGCCAACCGCTTTCCGCTGTCCGCTGTCCGCTGTCCGCCGGGCATCGTCATTCTGAGCGAAGCGAAGAATCTCGGTGCATGCCGTCAGTGTCTCAAAGGCCCGTAACTACCGGTCGGCGGACAAAGGAAAGAAGATAGAAGATAGAAGATAGAAGATAGAAGATAGATGATAGATGATAGATGATAGATAGCAGACAATAGCGGATAGCGGATAGCCGATAGCCGACAGCCGATAGCCGATTGCTCCGCTAACCGCTATCCGCTTACCGCTGTCCGCCGGGCATCGTCATTCTGAGCGAAGCGAAGAATCTCGGTGCATGCCGATAATGTCTCAAAGGCCGGTAAATACCGGTCGGCGGACAACGGACAGCCGATAGCGGATAGCCGATAGCCGACAACCGATTGCTCCGCTAACCACTTTCCGCTTTCCGCTGTCCGCCGGGCATCGTCATTCTGAGCGAAGCGAAGAATCTCGGTGCGTGCCGTTAGTGTCTCAGAGGCCCGTAAATACCGGTCGGCGGAAAAGACGATAGAAGATAGATGATAGATGATAGATAGCAGACAATAGCGGATAGCCGATAGCTGACAGCCCACAGCCGACAGCCCACCAGCCCACCAGCCCACCAGTCCACTAGCTCACCAGCCCACCAGTCCACCAGCCCACTAACCCACTAGTCCACCAGCCCACCAGCCCACTAGCCGACAGCCCACCAGCCCACCAGCCCACTATCATATGATATAATATTCCTGTATGAAACGGAGGTTTTGTAAAATGAAAGTAACTTATGATGACGCTTTATTTGATACCATTCCCGGCCTGTGCGTAGGCATCCTGGCCATCCGCGCCGTGGACAACCGGGGCGTGAACCTGGAAGCCGAAGCCTTCCGCCGCCGCTGCTGCACCGAAGCCAACCTTCTCCTCAAGATGAACCCTGCCATGGCAGACGGAGAAATCAAACGCTACGACGACGCCCTGGCCCATCTTCATATGAAAGGCACCACCGCCATTTCCTCCCTCTTCAAAGAATACAAGAAAGAACTGGGCATGGAAGAGGAAGAAGAAGCCAAAGCAGGAGACGACTACGAAATCCTCTCCCAGCCCAAAGCCGCCAGCCTTGACGAACTGGCAGGCTCCGACGTGCTCCCCCGCATGAACCCCGTCATGGACATGGTACGGGGCGGCATGCTCAAATTCCACGTAGACATCCACGCCTTCGACATGGGCGACCGGAAGGCGCCCCTTACCATCCATCAGAAAGACGGCGAATGGGTGGTATCCCTGGGAGATAAAACCGCCGTCCGCCACTGGTACTGCGAAGACGGCACTGCCGGAAAAGTGGACGAAAACTCCGAAAACATCCTCATTCTCATCACCGGCTTTGCGCCAAACCGCAAAAAAGTGGCAGCCGCCAGAAACGAACTGGCCCGCCGCATGAAATCCGCCTTCGACCGCTCCGTGGAAGTGGGCTGGCTGGAAGATGGCACCCATGAATTCACCGCTTCCATCTAAAGGAGAACCTATGAAATACGCGGCCATCGACTTTGAAACCGCCTACTGGGGCCCCGCCAACGCCTGCTCCCTGGGCATCGTTGTAAGCGACGGGAGTAAGGTCATCGATGAATGGTACCACCTCATCCGCCCCCTTACATTGAAATTTGACGCCGGATGTATGAAAGTGAACGGCATCCACCCCGAAGACGTGGCAGGTGAAGAACCGTTCCCCTACTTCTGGGACGAAATCGCCAAGCGGCTGGAAGGCACCATCGTCTTTGCCCACAACGCCCGCTTCGACATGGGCGTCCTCGCCTCCACCCTGGACACCTACCACCTGCCGGACATCCACTTCCGCTACGGAGACACCGTCATCCTCTCCCGGAAACTGTGGAAAGACATGGAAAACCACAAACTCAACACCGTGGCAGAAAACCTGGGCTTTTCCTTCAACCACCACCAGGCCCTGGACGACGCCAGAGCCTGCGAATACATCGTCCGGAAGGCCCTGGAACAGACCGCCCTCCCCTCGGTGGAAGCCCTCATGAAAGAAACCGGCCAGCCCTTGAAACGGTTCGCCGTGAAAAGAGGAGAAAGGAAACTGGCTACATAAGGGGGCGCAGAGCGCCCCCGGGTTCAGAGGGTGCAGAAGGTTCAAAGGGTTCAGAGGGGAAGGAAACGCCCGCATTGCGGGCGTTATTTTTATATGCCGCCTAACGGCGGCCATAGCGGTGGGCCCCCTTACAATGAAAAAGGCGCCTCTTTTGATTAAACCTTAAAACCCGCCTGTCATAATCACAAATTGACTATAATATCCAGCGTCCATAGTCCCACCGCGAAGCAGAGTGGCAAGAGTTAGCGCCGCTCAGTCTTGTTTCCCCTTGAGGTGGCAAGGGAACTTGATTCGTAGGGAGCCAAAGGCGACTGAGAATCAAGTGACACGCTTCCCACCGGGGCGAACGCCGCGAAGCGACAAAGGGTGTACAAGGCGGGGCATCGATATGAAACTCCATTGCCAATCTGCCCGCCAAACGGCGGCCTGCTTTACCTTAGTGCATCTTCCCGGTTCTTACCCTCCAGCACCCCTTCGCCACTTCGTGGCCCTCTTCCCCTCAAGGGGACGCAAGATTTCACGGCGTGTTCCCTCTTCGCAAAAAGAGACGCAAGGGGCAGCACCGCTCTCCCTCGTTTTCCCTTGAGGGAAAGTGCCGCGGAGCGGCAAAAGGGTGTACGAGGCAGAGTACCGGTATGATACTCCATGACCATTCTGACCGCCAAACGGCGGCCTGCTCTACTTTAGGGAAGCACTGATTCATTCGCAGAATCGAATTTCATATGTATTTTTATCCAATCGACCTCATCAGTCTCCTTAAATAGCTCGCTATTCGCGTCGACTGATTCCTTGCGTTGAATAAAAAATACAAGAATGAAATCCGATAACGATTTAATCAGCGCTTCCCTAGAAATTTCCGGCATCAAAAAAGCACCGGCCCTTCGACCGGTGCTTTTTATCTTACATATGCACTGCCACCGATGGCTCTTCTGTTTCCACCGTTTCTTCGCTCTTTCTGATTTCTCTTTCCCTTTTCACGATTTTATACAGTCCCACCGTAAGGAGGGGAACCAGGAGTAGGACGATAATAGCGTAGGACAGAGCGTTGTAGCCTTTGGCAATGAGGTCGATGATGCCGAACTTGGCCAGCACGGCAGAGGCGGCCAGGATGGCGATGGTCAGTACGGCTCTCCTTGAGCGGGCCATGGCCGGACGGCCGCTGTCTGCAAGGCCTTTATCGATGCGCCCCAGCATGGCATGAATCATACCGGTAGCCGTTTCAATGAGGGTCCAGCCCATGACAAGGCCGAAGAAGAGGAAGAGCCAGGACGGGGCCTTGTCGGCAGTCATCATCACCAGCCAGGGCACCGGTGCTGCCAGCACGGAGGTATCAGGATAGAAGGCCATGATGGCGAAATAGGTCATGAACCAGGGAATAGTCATGAGGAGGCCGGCAATGAGACCGCCGATGACGGACTGCCTGGTATTGGTCTGTTCCTTGATGGTGAAGAAAGATGCAGGGAATACTACCAGATTGTAGCCCACATAGAGAATGCCCGTCCAGAGTGCGGAAAGCACGGTCACATCAGGGGTGAAGGAGATGTCCCCTGTATTCATGACCTGGGAAATATGACCGCTGCCCTGGAAAATGACAAGGGCGGAAAAGCTGATATAGCCGATATACAGAAGCACCGTTCCTACGGACTCAAAGCAGGCGATGATTTTCTCGCCATAAAAATTGAGGATGCCCACTACTACCGTAATCACCGATACGCCTACCCAGTAATTGAGCCCTGTCATCTGCTCCACAATGGCGCCGGTGGCCGACGACATGACGGCGATGATGATGAGCATGAGCATAATATACACCACATCAAAGAGGCGGTAAAAAGGACCGATTAAAGATTTCAGCAGCGATTTGAAATCATAAAGTTTAAACAGACGGACCATTTCAAAAGAAAGAATGGCCATCAGTGAAAACCCGATAAAAGACGCAAATCCCGACAGCCATCCCATGGCGCCGTACTTGGCTCCGTACTCCACGATTTCACGGCCCGTGGCATAGCCGCCGCCAATAAGGACAGACTGGAGAATGATGCCCGGCAGCACATACCGGGACATGGCCTTTCCGAAAGAACTTCCTTTTTCCATACTTTTTCCTCCCTATGCAGGAAGAGTCCCCCTGCTTCTCCGAAAGCGGCAGAGGCTTCTGCCCTCTGATGCATGGAGCCCGCCGCTTTCACAACTTAGCGAAAAATAATCATCTTCCCTTTCCTCATTTCCTTCTTTTTTCCATTTCCTTCTTTTTTCCATTTCCTCCCTTACTTCCAAACAGCCCGCAGGAGACAAAAAGCCCCCGTCCTTTACAGGACAGGGGCAAATTCGTTTCCGCCTCCCGGACACACCGGGCACCCATAACGCAGGGCAGCGCTCCCAAAGGAGTACGGCAGCAGCCGCATCTCTGAATCTATATGCACATAGTATACTGATTTTTCCAATTTGTCAATTTCATTTTTAAAATTTTTTCGAGGCAGTACAAAAACTCCTGATTCGTTCCATGCTGCTATCCGGTAGGGTTCAGAGGATGGTGGCTCTGCCATGAGGAAGGCAGCCTTTTTTCCTCTTTCATATAATCCCTACACTCAGACTGCACATAGTTCTCATCAGCTATTTAAGGAGGCTTATGAGGTCGATTGAATAAAAACACTTATGAAATTCGATTCTGCAAATTAATCAGTGCTTCCCTAGCCTTTTCCGCTACACCTACAGATGATTTTCTTCTGCCAGTTTCTTTATATCCTCTTCCGAACGTCCTGTGGCTTTCTTGATGAAATCCATTCCAACATGCATCTGCAGGAGATTCAGCACAATCTCATTACTGGTCTCCTCTCTTCCTTTCAAGATTCCGCTCTTTTCTCCTTTGGCAAATCCGCTTTTTTCCCCTTTTCCAAAACCAATCTCTTCGCCTCTTGCATATAATCCTACGCTCAAGTTGCACATGGTTCTCACCAGCCTTTCTTCATCATCATTTAAATCAATATCGTAATGGTTAATCAGTTCCGCCTTTTTCATTTTAGCGTTGTCTTTGGATACAAGGAGTTCTCCCAGCAGATTCAGCAGGCGATTTTCCATATCGGCTCTAGCGTGGGCTACATAGACCATGACCACCTGCTGCAGGTCATAGTTTTCTTTGTCTGTCTGGATATTACCGTATTTAGGCACTTCCTGCATACGGTAGCAGGTAATGCCGCCTCTGTCGTTCGGTGCGTCCATGCAGAGCCAGATGCTGTAGACTTTCTTGATTTTTCCATACTGCGCCTTGTCAAAGTCCACGCCGTACTGTGAAGAAATGAGGCGGCTCACGTAGTACATGGCCCGTTTCAGGAGAGGATAAGGTGTGCGACGGCTCCGCTGGGCCTCGATGTTGATAATGAGCTGTATCAGTTCATTGCGAGGCGTGATGGCCCGGAATCGAATATCGAAGGTAACTTTTCCCTCTGTGACGCTGGTATCCTCGTTTCTTTCCCCGGAAATCCGGTCGGTGCCAACCATGGCAACTGCATTAGTTTCATCGGGCAGCACCGGCACTGATGCCGTTTCCGGTACACCTATGATATAGCGGTCCCGAATGTCTACAATGGGGCAGTCCTTGAATTCTTCCACACAGTACTTCAGAATCCAGGCTAGTATCTTCTTACTGGAAAGCAGTTTCTTCGCCGCCGCGTCATATTCCGGATTCTTACCGGCCAGATAGATGTCATCTACGGTGTCGTAGTCCATTACACCACCTCCTTTACCTTCATTTTATCATAAGATCTTGAAAAGGAAAGAACTGATTTCTAAAGGTTTAGAGGGTTCAGAAGGGGAAGGTTGACGGGGCTCTGCCCCGAGGGTTACGGCCGCCTTTATGGACACGCCCGCTGGGCGTTAGGATTGATAAGGTTCAGAGGGTGGTGGTAGCGCCATCTGACACGCCTGCGGCGTGAAGGTTCAGAGGGTGCAGAGGGTTCAAAAGGTTCAAAGGATGGTGGTGGCGCCCTGCGGGCGCAAGTTTTTATAAAACCTTAAAACCGCCCTGTCGAGCTGAAAAACATGCCAGCCGGGCTTCGCCCGGTTGTATGGTTTTCTCGCCGTAACTTCCATAAAACCCAATTGACCGAAATGCCCAGTGCCCATAGTGCCCCCGGCAAAGCCGGGGCAAAGGTGGTGGCGCCAGCCACCAAAGGAGGAGCCGCCGGAATGGTGCAGGAATCGTATGGTCTCAACGCTTTTCGTGCCTTTATTATTTTTCCACCTATATCCTATAAAAATTGCTTTTTCTCAAAAATTCCGATTATCAGTCGGAATTTTTTTGCTTTTCCGGAAAGTTCCCTGTATGTAGGAAATTTCAGGCATAAAAAAAGACCGGAGAGCCGGTCCTTTTCCTTTTCATTCATCACAAAAACTCCTGATTCTTCCCATGCTGATGCGCGGTAGGGCCTCAAGGTTACCTTCTTCAGTGAATCGGCCAGGGGTAGCCGCTGAGACGGAATGCCTGTGTCGTCAAAGAAGAAAAAGTACGCTATATTGCCACCAGGATGTCTAGCAGGTCATCTTCAGGAGTTTTTATAGAGTTTTTCGGCGCGCCGGAGAGGTGAAATTCATGAATAGCTCCGTTCCTTACTTTCCCGCTTCCATGGATAGAGCGCTTCGCGGGATGATGAAGGACTTTTGCCAGGTCTTTTCGCCTCTCTGCTTATATAATCCGTGGGTGGGACAAGTTATCTCATTTTAGTGAAAAGTGTTCACAAGGGTTCAGAGGGTTCAAAGGATGGTGCAAAGAGTATATGGCTCACTATCTCCTGCCTCCATTCCTCGTTTCCCCTTGAGGGACGCAAGGGTTTGAGCCGTTCCCCTTTTATTCATACTGGCGCCGCAGGCGCCCACCTTCATTTACCATTTACAATTTACCATTTACAATTTTCCTTATGTGTTCCCCGCCTCCCAAGACTCCACAGAAAGCGGCGCAAAAAAAGAAGCCCTCTTTCGAGAGCTTCTTTCTTGTTTATGAAACTAAATTCTCTTTTCTTTTCAGAAATTAGAATTTGTAGTTCAGGGAAACGGTCCAAGCATCGTCTGCATCCTGAGCATCTTCGCCTTCGGTCTTTACGTTGAATGCATATTCAGCATGGAGCTGTACGTTCTTCTGAAGGGTTACATTAGCAATAGCATTCCAGAATTTAACTCTGTTGGCTTCGCCATATGTATAAGTATCCTTCTTATATGCACCAGTCAGGTTGCTCAGAACATCGGTCTGCAGGCCAGTGCCGCCGAAGAATACGCCTGCATCAACTTTGTTGTATGCAACGGAGAGATCCCAGGTGCCCGGTTTCTTCCAGTTAGCTGCGCCATAGGAGAGGCCAGCGTTCCAAGCGGTATCATAATCATCAGCTGTGGTATCTTTCCAGTATTCGCCAAATACATTGAACTGCTGAACCGGAATGGTCAGGTTTACGCCATAGAGTTCAGGATTTGCAACTCCGTCATCTTTGTAATCATGGCCCTGGAACTTAATGTAATCAGCACCCAGTTTTGCAAAGTTGAAGTCATAAGCAGCTTTTGCAAAATAGAAATCTGTGGATTTCAGGCTAGTGAGGTCGGCCTGAGTAACAGCATTGCCATCATAGTCACTAGCGTTAAACTGACCAAAGCCAGTTGCAAGAGACAGCTTGCCATTATTGTAAGCAATCTGAGCTCCATCGTAGCCAGTAGAATCGCCATAGAGCCAGCCACCCTGGTCGCCAAATGCGATAGGCTGGCGGCCAAGACGTACAGATACATCTTTGCCAAAGTTATGATTTACAAAAATCTGTCCCATAGATGTGGAAGCAGTCTGGTCACCTTTGAAATCCATATTGGAATCAAGACGGCCCTGTACATAGGTAGAGTCATTAACCTGACCCTTCACATTGATACGCATACGGCCGTTCCAGCTATCAGCTCTGTCCTTATTGCTGAAATCCTGGTAACGCATACGAGCATCGCCGGACCAGTAGAGGTTGCCGACTTTCTTTTCCAGGTTGGAAACGCGAACGCCCAGGTTAGCCAGTTCGTCAGCGTATTCGCCAGCCAGTT